>JBQTJD010000299.1:0-8511 GCA_052387475.1 Anaerolineales bacterium
CCATTATCCAGCAAGGCCAACGTGGGCGCTGAGGCAATTTCTTCTTTGGCAAGCCGCGCCCACGTTGGCCTTGCTGGATAATGGATTGTTGTTGTACTTCTCACTGCAAGCGCAGAACCGCGCGGAGATTGATGACGCTCTGCGCCCATATTTAGAGCAACTCGATGAGTTGAAAGCGAGCGGCGCTGCTGTGGCCGGCGTCGTGGATCGTCCGCGCGCCTCGGGCGTGCTGCGGTTGCTGCATCTCTATACCCTGCCTATTAATGAAGTCGATCAGCATGCCGAGTCATTCCGTGCGAGCACGGCCTTTCGGCATTTCACCGATGCCATGCTGTTTGATTTTTTGCAGCCCGGCGAGCGCAGCGCGGTGTTCGAGAATGCCACGCCCGCCAATCGCGATCACTACCAGCCGCACGGACACTCGGTCCACTTCTTCTATCTCAACGCCGGCCGGCCCGGCAAAGACTCGCTGTTGCGGATCGAAGTGCCAGAATGGGTGGCTAAAGATGCAACGCAACTGAATCTCGTGCAAGCGGCGATTATAGAGCAGTGCCGCGTGAGCGATGGCTTTCCCTACGTGCTGATGCGGGCGCATGAACTGGCCGTTGTCACTGTGGGCGAGCGCCGCGAGTTGGAGCAATTGGTGGTCGGCGCCCTCATGCGCCGCGGCTTGCGGCCCAGCCTCTCGCAAAAGGCGCAAGGCAAGGCGTGGACAGGTTCTGGAAAGCGTGGGTTTCAATAAATGCATGACAAGGTGACCGGATGAAGGGATGATGGGGTAAGCCAATACGATCACCTTGTCATCCTGTCATCTTGTCACCGTCAAACCAGAGAATTCCCACCATGACTATCGGTCGCCTACTTCGCAGTGCTACTACCGGTTTCGTCTTCGGCTGTCGCGTGGCCGAGGCGGATGTGCCCCACTTTGGTGAATTCGTAAAAGCACCGGCACAGGGCGGTCAAGCCGAAGTGATGGGGCTGGTCTACGACATCATCATGGAAGGCGATGCCTTTGTGCGGCAAATGGTGGCCACGCCCAATTTGACTGAAGAGTATGTGCAGGATATGCGACAGAACCGCAGCGTGCCGATTGAGGTGAGCGTGCTGGCGATCGGCTACCGCAGCGACGATGTGTGGGCACAGGCCCTTCCACCGCAACCACCCGTCACGCTCGACCGGATCAGCCTCGCATCCATTGGCGAGGTCGTAGAATTCACCTCGCGGTTCGATTATCTACGGCTGCTGCTCGATGCCCCCGACGTTCCGGTGGATGAACTGATCGCTACCTCGCTGCGCCGCGCCTCCGGGCTGCGCGCGCCCAATGAGCGCAGCCGCTTTCTGCGCACCGCCGGCCGCGAACTGGCGCGCCTGTTGAGCCGCGACCTGACCCGGTTGGAGAATTTGCTGAGGCGAATAAAGCCGTGAAAATGCCAACAGGACTCTTAACGCAAAGTCGCAAGGTTGCAAGGACGCAAAGAAAAGCAGATCTTGGCGGCTTTGCCTGGCATGCTTTGCATGCACTGCGCCTTTGCGTTGAAGCTTTTCAGGCCTGAAGTAGCAGAGCCTAAGGACCTTCCATGACTCTCCGTCCTGAAGACCGTGACTTTCTCCTCAGCAACCGCAGCCCGCTGCTACGCAACCGGCTGGGTCTCGTCATTGGCGGGTCGCTCTCGCAGGGGTTGGATGTGAAGCTGGAAGTGGAAGACCTCAGCCGTGGCATCCCGTTAGGCAGCCGCATCGAGGGCATCGCGGTCGGCAAGTATGTGGTGATCGATGGCAGCACCCGCCAATTCTTCTCCATCGTCACCGACATCGCCCTCGATCACACCACACCTGACCTGCTCAAGTCGCCGCCGCCCTCGGACGACGACTTTTCCAAAGAAGTGTACGGCGCCGAGCTGGCCTTTGGCCGCTTGCAGGTCGCGCCGATGCTGGTGTTCGATCAGGGCGACGATGCGCCTAAGCCTGTGAAAACTATCCCCGCCCACTTTGCGACGGTGTATGAGGCGACCGAAGACGACGTCAACCGCGTCTTCGGTCAGGAAGATAACGAGCATTTCCACATCGGCGCGCCGCTGGATATGGAACGGATAAAGGTCAACCTCGACCTCAAACGCTTTGCCGAACGCTCGTCAGGCGTGTTCGGCAAATCCGGCACCGGCAAGAGCTTCATCACGCGCACCCTCCTCGCGGGCATCATCAAAGCCGATGTGGCCTCATGCTTGATATTTGACATGCACAACGACTACGGCTGGAGCGTGCGCGATGAGAACGGGCGCGAGTACAAAGGCCTGCGGCAACTCTTCGACGCCAACAACGTGCAGGTCATCACGCTCGACCCGGAGACCTCGCGTCACCGCAACAGCAAAGTGGACGGCACGTTGCAAATCGGCCTCGATCAGATTGAGCCGGAGGATGTCGAGATGCTGTCGGGCATCTTGGGCCTGAGCGAAGTGCAGACCAACTCGCTGTATTATCTATACCGCAAACTGGGCCGAGGCTGGATCGCCACGCTGCTGGATGAGGGCGACAACCCCGAACTGGATGAATTGGAAGACAGCGAAAAGATCCAAAAGGGCACATTGCGCGCCATTCAACGCAAGTTTGAATTTTTCCGCCCGGATCGCATGGGCTTCATGCGCGAGACCACGCCGCCGGATGATGTGGTGGAGTACATCTTCAACGCCCTCAACCGAGGCATCAGCATCGTGCTGGAGTTTGGCGTGTACGGCAACACGCTGGCCGCCTATGTGCTGGTGGCGAACTACCTCACCCGTCGCATTCACAAGAAATATGTGGATAAAAAGAACAAAGCCGCCGGGCGGCAGGGCGAAGAGCCGAGGCCCCTCATTATCACCATCGAGGAAGCGCATAAATTCCTCGACCCCGAGATCGCCCAACACACCATCTTCGGCAACATCGCCCGCGAGTTGCGCAAGTACAACGTCACGCTGCTTATCGTCGATCAACGCCCGAGCGGCATTGACGAAGAAGTGATGAGCCAGATCGGCACGCGCGTCACCTGCCTGCTCGACAACGAGGCCGACATCCGCGCGGTGTTCTCCGGTGTTAGTGGGGCGGGGCAGTTACGCGAGGTGCTCAGCCGCCTCGACACCAAACAGCAAGCCCTCATTCTCGGCCACGCCGTGCCGATGCCCGTCGTCGTCAAGACGCGCGAGTACGGGCCGGAGCTTTACAAGGCCTTGGGCTGGATGGATGACGGCGCAAAGAAGGCCAAGCGAGAGAAAGATAGCGCGGCGCTGTGGGGCGAAAGCGAAAACTGAACCGCGAAGACATTTCAGCGTCGCGTGCTGGAGGCTACACTGATCATGCTAGAGAGATAATCAGGAGCCGAGACGATGAGAACTGACGAATTAGCTGAAGCCTGTGCCCTGTATAGCCAACATGGTGCCGAATACGACAGATCATACGGAAGCTTTCTGAGGTCAGTTTACTCATCCCTGGACTTGAACAATTCACTGCATGCGAAAGCTTTGCTTAGGTGGTTGAATCAATGGGATTGCAGGCAGTTTGCACGCGATTATCATGATTTAGCCGCTGACGAAATCTTGCGTTGGCACGGGGAATACTCGGACCAGCTATTTGCTCAACGAAAGAACATTTGGGAATTGACAGACCGCGATATCCATGCCGCGAAAAATGCCTACGCTGCGCTTCGACAGGGGATAGCTTCATTCAGGAAAAAGAAAGGGAAGACATCAGTAGAGACAGTCCGTATTGGATCAACAGGGGCAGCGAAAATACTATTTGCTGTTCGTCCCTTGGCGCTTGCGCCGTGGGACAATTCCATCCGAAAGAAGTTGAAATATGATGGTGAGCCCGACTCATATCGAGAATACTTGCAAGACCTACGGCGAATAGCTACGAACCTTCGGGATGAGTGTGAGCAAGCGGGTTTTTTGATCAACGAGTTGCCCGCGCGATTGGGTAGGCCCCTGTCAACAGTGCCTAAACTGATTGATGAATACAACTGGATAACTCTCACTAAGCAACTGCTAAGTCAGACAGAACTATAGCGTTGTGCTCCAAACGGATCCAAGTACACGAATTACCCAAATCTCCCCGTCACATACTTCTCCGTAGTCTCGTGTTGAGGGCGGGTAAAAACGTTGCTGGTCACATCGAACTCCACCAGTTCCCCCAGCCAGAACAGGCCGGTCTTGTCTGAGACTCGAGCGGCTTGCTGCATATTGTGCGTAACGATGACGATGGTGTAGTCTTTCCGCAACTCGCGCATCAACTCCTCGATCTTTCCCGTTGCCACCGGGTCGAGCGCCGAACACGGCTCATCCATCAAAATCACTTCCGGCTCCACCGCCAGCACGCGAGCGATGCACAGCCGTTGCTGCTGTCCGAGCGACAGGCTGAGGGCTGGTTCGCGCAGGTGATCCTTCACGTCCTCCCACAACGCCGCGCCGCGCAGCGAGTTCTCCACCACTTCATTCAGGTCTTGTTTCATCGCTAACACGCGCGGGCCAAAGGCCACATTTTCAAAAACCGACTTCGGAAAGGGATTGGGCTTTTGAAAGACCATGCCCACCCGCTGGCGCAACTGCACCACGTCCACCTCCGCGGCCAGGATGGTCTCGCCGCCCAACAGGATTACCCCCTCGGCCCGCGCGCCGGGGATGGTGTCGTTCATGCGGTTGAGGCAGCGCAGAAAGGTGGACTTGCCGCAGCCCGACGGACCGATGAGGGCCGTGATCTCCTGCGCGGCGATGTCCATCGAAATATCGAGCAGTGTGTGCTTGGGGCCGTAGTAGAAATCGAGGTGCTGGACGCTGATCTTGGCCGGGGTCGTCATGCGCGCCGAATTCTACCCGCGTTTTCCCCTACGGTATAATCCGGCCCGATGTCACGTCCCCGTCACTCTGTGACAATTACATACTCGCGAGTTGAATGGCTGCTGCTGATCGCGGTCGTGGCGCTTTCGGCCTGCGCCCCACAGGCTGCCGCCGGCGCACCTGCGGAGCAACGCGCTATTGAGAACAAAGGCTCCGACACGATGGTGAACCTCGCGCTGGCGTGGGCGGAGGCTTATCAGATGGAAAACGCGGAAGTGCGGCTGTCGGTCACCGGCGGGGGAACGGGCACCGGCCTCGCGGCCCTCATCAACGGCACGGTGGATATCGCCAACGCCTCGCGCGCCATCAAGACGGAAGAAATCGAAAAAGCCCGGAGCAATGGCATCGATCCGCAGCAGTTCATTGTGGCGCGCGATGCCATCGCCGTGATCGTGCATCCCTCCAACCCGGTGGCCCGGCTCACGCTGCCGCAGGTCTCGGCCCTCTATCGCGGCGAGATCACCAACTGGAAAGAAGTCGGCGGCGAGGACCGGCCCATCGTGCTGCTGTCACGCGAGACCAACTCCGGCACGCATGTCTTCTTCCTCGAAAACGTCGTGCGGCTGAGTCAAAAGGACAACAAAGATTTATTCTCGCCCGACACGCTGCTCATGCCCAGTTCCGAGGGTATCACCGCCGAGGTGAGACAGAACCCGAATACGATTGGTTACGATGGCTTGGGCTACGTGACGCCCGAAGTGAAAGTGTTGGCGATCGCGAAAGATGAGCAAGCGGCGTACGTATTGCCGACGATTGCGACCACGAACGATAAGAGCTATCCCATTGCGCGCGACTTGTACATGTACACGCGCGGTGAACCGATGGGGATGGTGAAGACTTACATGGAGTGGGTGCTCGGCGCTGAAGCCCAGAAGATTGTGGCCGAGTTGGGCTTTGTGCCTGTGAAGTAGCAAGTAGAAAGTGGCAAGTAGCAGGTCGGGTTGTCTGTGCTGCCGGCCCGTTGAATCGAATGAATTTGCCCGCCTCGAATCGCTCCTGGCTCGAGATCGTCATCGAGTCGCTCATCCGTGTCGCCGGGTATTCGGCGATACTGTTTGTCGCGCTCATCCTCATCTTCCTCCTGCGCGAAGGGCTCCCGGCGCTGGCCGAGGTCAAGCCCGAAGCCTTCTTCGATCCGCGTTGGTATCCCATCGAAGCGCGCTTTGGCCTGCTGCCGCTCATCGCCGGTTCGCTCATCGTCACGTTCGGCGCCGCGCTCATCGCCGTGCCTTTTGGCCTGGCCACCGCCGTGTTCATCGCCGAAATCGCCCCGCGCTGGGTGCGTGAATTCCTCAAGCCGTTCATCGAAATTCTCGGCGGCCTGCCTTCCGTCGTGCTGGGCTTCATGGGGATGCTGGCCCTCGCGCCGCTGGTGCGCAACACGCTGAACTTGCCTACGGGCCTGACGGCCTTCACTGGTTCGGTGCTGCTGGCTGGGATGGCGCTGCCGACGCTGGTATCGGTGGCGGAGGATGCGCTCGACGCAGTGCCGAGGAGTTATCGTGATGCTGCGCTCGCTTTGGGCGCAACGCAGTGGCAGACGATTTGGCGCGTGACTGTGCCGGCTGCGCGCTCGGGTGTGCTGACGGCCATTATGCTTGGCATTGGCCGGGCCATCGGCGAGACGATGACGGTGATGATGGTGACGGGCAATGCCGCGCGCCTGCCGGAGGGCCTCGGCGCGCTGTTTTTGCCGGTGCGCACTATGACGGCCACCATCGCGGCAGAGATGGGGGAAGTGGCGAACGGCAGCACGCATTATCACGTGCTGTTCACCATCGGCATCGTGTTGTTTCTCATCTCGTTCATCGTCAACCTCACTGCCAGCGCCGTGGTCTTTCGACAAAAGAAACGCTCGGAACGTTTGTTATCTTAACCGCAGATTTCGCGGATTACGCGGATCGAGGGAGGTCAACATGCCCGAACTACTCTTTACTGATCTGACATATAAGATTATCGGAGCCGCTCTGGAGGTGCATAAAGTGCTAGGGCCGGGATTTTTGGAAGCGGTCTATGACGCGGCGTTGGCATTTGAATTAGAGAAATTGGGCCTGCAATTTGAGCGCCAAAAGGTGCTGGAGGTGTATTACAAGGGTATGAACATTGGCCAGTATAAGGCAGACTTCATCGTAGAGGGCAAGGTCATCGTTGAGCTAAAGGCCCAGAAAAGCCTGACGACGGTGGACGAGGCCCAACTGATAAACTACCCTAAGGCGACCGGGATACAAGTCGGCTTGTTGTTCAACTTTGGCGCAAAGTCCCTGGAGCACACGCGACGGATCTTGGAATCAAAATCCGCGTAATCCGCGTAATCCGCGGTTCCAAACCCATGTCGCGCCAACTCACCCAACGCCTCGTTTTCAGCCTCATTGGCCTGGCCACGTTGCTGACGGCGCTGCCCATCGTGCTCGTCGTCGGCTATATCACGGCCATCGGTTTGCCCGCCATCACCGTTGATTTTTTGGTGGAGATGCCGCGCGAGGGGATGCGGGCTGGCGGCATCTGGCCGGCGATTGTGGGGACGCTCTATCTCACGCTTGGAACCGGCCTCATCGCCGTGCCGCTGGGCATCGCCGCCGCGATTTACCTGGCCGAATACGCGAAGGACAACACCTTCACCCGCGCCATCCGCATCGCCATCATCAATTTGTCCGGCATCCCTTCGGTGGTGTATGGATTGTTTGGGTTGGGGCTGTTCGTGCTCTTTTTGCAGTTCGGCACTTCGATTGTGGCCGGGTGTCTTACGCTTTCAATCATGACCCTGCCCGTCATCATCTCCACCGCCGAAGAGGCGTTGCGGGCCGTGCCGCAAAGCTTTCGTGTGGTCAGCATCAGCCTTGGTGGGACGAAATGGCAGACCATCCGCCGAGTGGTGCTTCCGCAGGCGCTGCCCGGCATCCTCACCGGCGTCATCCTCGGGTTGAACCGCGCCGCCGGAGAGACGGCCCCCATCCTGTTCACTGCCGCCGCTTTCTTCCTGCCGCGCTTGCCCGGCTCGATCTTCGATGCGACGATGGCGCTACCCTATCACCTGTTCGTCATCTCCACGCAAGTGCCGGGCATGCCGCTCAAGATTCAGTTTGGCACCGCGCTGGTGTTGCTGTTGTTTGTCTTGTCGATGAACGTCGTCGCCACCCTCATCCGTTCACGCGCGCGGGCGCGGAGGCAATGGTAGTCGTCGCATTGCGTTGCACGCAATGCTTACGGCGAAGCTAACGCTTCGCCAAACGAATCATGTCTACCCCGCAGCCCAAAATCGTCGTCGAAAATCTCTTGGTGCAATATCAGGATGGCACTGAGTCGCTGCGCGATATTTCGATCAACATCCCCGCCCATCAAATCACGGTGCTGTTCGGGCCGGCGGGTGGAGGCAAGAGCACGCTGCTACGCGCATTCAATCGGCTCAATGATCTGGCGGACGGCGTGCGGATGACAGGGAAGATTACGCTTGACGGCGAGGATGTGCGCGCGCTTGACCCGGTAAGCCTGCGCCGGCGTGTGGGCATGGTCTTCGCTCAGCCGGTGCCGCTGCCGATGAGCATCCGGCAAAACGTGTGGTACGGGCTGGAGTTGGCCGGTGTGCGCGACGCACGGCGAAAAGATGAAGCGCTGGAACGTTCGCTGCAACAGGCCGCGTTGTGGGAGG
>JBQTJD010000300.1:0-4885 GCA_052387475.1 Anaerolineales bacterium
GTCGTATCAGTCAGGCCGAGTGCTTGCTCTTGCGCTGCGCGCCAGCGCGCCAGGCGATCTTTCACCGCCGCTTCGTGACCTTCCGCTGAGGGCGAATAAAAATAGGTGCCGAGTAAAGCCGTGGGCAGATATTGCTGTCCGGCGTGGTGGCCCGGCAGTTCGTGCGGGTAGACGTAGCCCTCACCGTGCCCGAGCCCTTTGGCATCGCGGTTCGCATCCTGCAAGTGGGTGGGCACATCCACCTTGCCCTCCGCTTCCACTTTTTCATACGCCTTGAAGTAAGCGCCGGCGGTGTTCGATTTCGGCGCGGTGGCCAGGTACAGCGTGGCCTCGACAATCGGATAAATCCCTTCCGGCATGCCGACGAACTCAAACGCCTGTGTGGCGGCGTTGGCGACTACCAATCCCAGCGGGTCGGCGATGCCAATATCCTCACCGGCGAGGATGAGCAGCCGGCGTAGGATGAAGCGCGGACTCTCGCCCGCGTACAGCATCTTGGCCAGCCAATACAGCGACGCATCCGGGTCGCTGCCGCGCACACTTTTGATGAAGGCGCTGATAGTGTCGTAGTGGGCGTCCCCATCTTTATCGTACAGCACCGCGCGTCGTTGAATAGATTCTTGTGCAACGTCGAGAGTGATATGAACAGCGTTGCGTGCGTTGGCGGGCGTGGTCTCGACGGCAAGCTCCAACGCGTTGAGCGCGTTGCGGGCATCGCCGCCGGCGATGTTTACGATGTGGGCCAGCGCTTCAGCTTCGATGATGACGTTGCGCGTGCCGTAGCCACGCTCTTTATCGGCGAGGGCGGCCAGAAGGATGCGGCGTGTATCTTCAGCTGTGAGCGCTTTAAGCGAAAAGATGCGCGAGCGCGAGACCAGCGCGCCAATCACCTCGAAGTACGGGTTTTCCGTCGTCGCGCCGATCAACACGATGGTGCCGTCCTCCACGTGCGGCAGCAGCGCATCCTGCTGCGCTTTGTTCCAGCGATGCACCTCATCCACAAACAAGATGGTGCGTTGACCGTGCAGCGTGCGGCGCTCCTTGGCCTGCTTGATGACATTGCGTAAATCGGCGATGCCGGCCAGGACGGCGTTGAGAGACGTGAACTGCGAGCGGGTGGTGTTGGCGATGATCTGCGCCAGGGTGGTTTTGCCGGTGCCCGGCGGCCCCCACAATAAAATGGACGCGAACAGCCGGTCGGCTTGGATGGCGCGCCGCAGCAGCCGGCTCGGCCCCACAATCTCCTCCTGCCCGATAAACTCATCAAGCGTACGTGGCCGCATCCGCGCGGCCAATGGAGCCTCGGTCGTCAAACGCTGCTTCAGGGCATGGTCAAACAAATCCACGTCAGCGAGTATAGCACGGCGCGTTAGGCAGTTATGTTTGCGCCACGTTGGTTTTTCGACTGCATTGCCAGCCCCATGCCGGAATGTTACAATCGCTTCTAACCAGCCGCAAACACTGTTGATCAATCTGCACCTCGGATGGGGGCCGCTTAAGTAGCAATGTCTTTTCGAACTGTAGCGGGAATCGCCGGCACCGTCTTACTGACCTCGGTGCTGTTCTATTTTCGGTGGTGGGTCGCCGCCCTGTTGCTGCTGCCCGCCGGGCCTTTGCTTGTCTGGTATTTCACCAAAGGGCAGCGTTGGTCACGCACGCTACTGACCGCGCTGGCCGCCTGGCTGGCCCTGACTGCCGGCGCTATTTGGCTTTGGCTCACGCCTCCCCAACCGATGTATCTGCAGGCTAACGGTGTGGCTTTTGATGGGGGGCGTGTCTTTGTCAGCGATGTGGCCGCTCACCGGATTTTATTGTTCGACACGAACTTGAACCTGCTGGGCGAATGGCCGGGGAACGTCGATGGCCCGGCCGGACTGGCGTTCGATGAGGCCGGCCGCCTGCTCATCGCCGAATCGCTTCAGCATCGCTACTCCCTCACTGCCGACGGCCAGCAATACGAGTTCGGCCCGGGTGAGTATGGCGTGGCGTTCGGGCGCTATCGTTATCCGCAGGATGTAGCCGCTGACCGTAGTGACCGCCTCTACATCGCTGACACCGGCAACCATCGCGTCGTCATCGTCAATGCGACGACCAGGGCAATTGAAACCACGCTTGATATCCCAGGCGGCGCGCCGCGTGGCCTTGCCATCAGCCCTTTGGATCAATCCCTGCTTGTGGCGGATTCGTTCAATGACCGTGTGTTGCTCTACGACTCCGTCTCCCGCGCGCTCAAAATTACTCTCCCGATCAACGGCACGACACTGAGCAACCCGGGCGATGTGACCGCGGATGCGCAGGGCATGATCTTTGTGGCCGACACGGGCAACAAACGCATCGCCATCTTCAGCCCAGAGGGTGAATTCAAAGGCGAGATCCGGCCATCCTTTCCCTGGTCGCCGTCGCAACTGGCCGTCGGGCCGGGTAACGATCTGCTGGTGGTGGATGCCCTCTCCGGAAAACTGTTGCTGCTCAACTTAAAAGGAGAGGTTGTTCGCTACGTCGGCGATCAACCGCCCCTGCCAGGTTCAGTGCAGACACAACGCAACTGGGCCGGGGCGTTGGCGGTGTTGGGCGTCGCGCTGGCACTGGCTGCCCTCCTCGCCGCATGGGCCATCGGCGGGTTGAACATCGCAGCGTGGTGGGAACTGAAACCGTGGCCGGCAGTCTGGCTGATGTGGCGCACGGTCAGCGCGCTGATATGGCCGGCGCGTTTCAACGTTGCGCGCCAGAAAGTGCTGGATGGAAACACCGAGGCCCCGGTGCGCCAACTGGGGCCAGGCCTCGTAGCCATTCAGGGCGCGAGCGCCGTGGCCTTCGAGCGCGGCGGCGCGCTCACCCGTGTTGTGCTTCCCGGCGTCGTCCTCACCGAACCGGGCGAAGTCATTTGCAATGTCTTCGATCTGCGATTGCAGACGCGTCACGTGGATCAGACTCGGGAGGCGGTGTATTCGCGCGACGCCATCCCACTCGAAGTGAAGTTCACGCTTCAGTACCGCATCATTCAGGATGAAACGGCGCTGGTGACCAGGGGCCGTTATGAGGTGAAGCCGGAAGATCTGCGGCGCGCGGCGCTGAATGCGAAGGACTGGCACGACCAAACCGAACACGCCGCCCGCGAGGTGCTGCGCGAGGTGATCACCACGCGCCGGATCGAGGAGATTTTCGATCCGCGCCGCACGCAGATCGGCTTCATCTCGCCGCGCGCGCCGTTACAACACGAGATGCGCCGCCGCCTGATGCAACTCACGCCGCGCTGGGGGGTGGAGGTCGTCAGCGTCACGCTGGATGAAATTCGTTTACCGGAGAAAGTGCGTGAGCGGTTGTTGCAAGTGTGGGATGTGGAGTGGCATCGCATGGTGGAGATCGGCCGCGCTCAAACCGAAGTCTGGGCGTTGCAGGAGCACAGGCAATTCGAGCGTGACGAACAAAAGCGGCAGCTCGAAACCAAACTGGAGCAGGCCCAACTGCAACTGGCCGCAATGCGCAACGAAGCCTTGGCGGCCTGGGAGGTTGATCGTCTGAGCGTGGATCGGGACAAAGACGTTGCACCGGAGCGCGTGCAGTTGGAGGCGCAACTCGCCCGGCTTAAGGCTAAGGCGCTGGCCGAGGTCGGGCGCGTGGAGTTAGACGCCGAACTCGAAGCCGAACGCAAGCGATTGGCGCACGACCAATCGTTGGAAGGCGACCAGGCACAGTTGGCCCGGCTGAAAATGATTGCCGCCCTCGAGGTCAAACGTCTTGAATTGGAGGCTGAGCTGGATGCCGAGCTAGACGACGAACGCAAGCGGCTCACGCACGACAAGGAAGTGCAGCCAGACCGCGCACGTTTGCAGGCTGAACTGCACGACATTCTCGATAGCATCCGCGTGGCGGCTGCGCGCCGCCGCGCGGCGTTGGAACGTGAACTCACGCAGGACAAGGCGCAGGCCACCGTCACCCAGGGGCGGGCCAAAGCGCTGGCGCGCGTTGAGTATTTGCGGCAGGTGCTCAACGTGCTGCGAGAGGAGGACGAATTGCTCGACAGCGCCGATCCGGAAGTTTGGCAATTGGTGACGCGCTTGGTGTCGTTCGCCGATCTCAAAACCGCCCTCAACGAATATATGCGTGAAAACGCTTTGCTCGAAGACAGCCAAAATCATGAGCAAACAAAGTCGAGCCCGAAGAAGATCACCTAAGGCCACGCAGCGCCGTCGCCAGACTGCGCCGGCATCCCATGGGGTACCGGCGTCTGAAAACGGCGAACAACAGGTGATCAAACTTAGGGAGTTGGCCGAAGATATCGTCCGGTTGATGTTTCATACGTTGAGCATGTCACAACTGGAATCGGATGTGCGCAAATCCGATTTGGCCTATTCCATGGTGACGGCCCACGAGCACTGGCATCGCGGCGAATGGAGCGAAGTGCAGACGGCGTGCATCAACGGCATCGACCTGTGTACGATCTGGACCGGGCGGCAGTTTTCTCCGATCCCGACTCTGCTCGAGGGCATTCTGTACACGCTGTTAGGCAGTAGTCAGATTCTCAATGCCACTATGCCCAACGGCAACCCGCGCGATGCGGTGCGAGCGTTCCGCAAGAGTCGAGAATGCCTGCGCCAAATGTTTCATGCGAGCAGCGACAGGTTCGAAGCGGTGGCATGCCTGGGACTGGCCGTCGCCTTCTGCAAAGACGGCCGCTACGGACATGCGGCGCATGCCTGCGCGCAGGGTCTGGCGCTGCTGCCTCACGAGCACGTCGTCGGGCTGGGGGTGGAGGAACTCCGTGACAAACTCAAAACGCTCTGGATGCATGCGCGCGCGCTGGACGCCGCGCATTTCCAGCCGAGGACAGCATGACGAATCAAGCCGCATCATTGCCGGCCGCGGCGGGCCGCCCCAAAACCAA
>JBQTJD010000301.1:0-2794 GCA_052387475.1 Anaerolineales bacterium
ACCAAATCCACCACGCGCAAATAGGGATTGGTGGGCGACTCGCTGACGATGAGGCGGGTGTTGGGGCGGATGGCGGCTTCGAGGGCGGTGAAGTCGCCCATGGGGACGACGGTGGTTTCAATGCCAAATTTCTTGAGGAAGGTCTTACAGAACTGGCGCGTGCGGCGATAGCAGTCATCGCCGATGACGAGGTGTGCGCCGGCGGGCAGCATGGCCAGCAGCACCGTCGTCACCGCGTTCATGCCGCTGCTAAACAGCACTGCGTCCTCGCCGTGATCGAGTGCGGCGAGTTTGGCTTCAACCGCCGCCACGGTCGGGTTGCCGTAGCGCCCGTACTCGGTGCGGCCCTGCCCCCCGCCCCACATCCGCGCTTCTTGGAAATCACACAGGTCTTGCGTGTCTTTGAATGTATACGTCGCCGTTTGCACTACCGGCACGTTGAGGGCGTGATAGGGGTAGTCGCTGGCGCGGCCCGCATGTACGGCCTCGGTCGAGGGGCCGCGCTTTACGCGCGCGGAGGCCAGCGGATTGTGCGTGTGTGGTTTGAGTTCAGTGGTTGTCATTGGTCTCTCCGGGTGGGCAACCACAAGGGTTGCGGGGCAGGCCTTGTGCCTGCCCTTACGATCCAGAGAGACCGGAGGGGTGCACGCCGAAGCGTGCAAAAGAAAACCCCTTCCGGGTATGAGAAGGGGCGAAATGACTTTATTCGCACACTCTCATCTTCCAGAAGATACTGCCGGAGTTGGCACCTTTCCCTTGCGGGGAGGTTGTCGAGGCTTCATCGGGCCGGTCCCTCTGCCTCTCTGGATAAGAGTCGAAAGCTATTTGGTTGTCGAACTGGCGTCAGAGTAGCACACCTCACACGGGCATGTCAACGCCGAATTTCAGCGACGGCGATTTGTGCAACTTCACCGGGGTCGCGCGGCACTTCCAAATAAAACGTGCTGCCCTTGCCTAGCTTGCTATCCACCCACACGCGCCCACCATGCCGCTCGGCCACCGATTTGACGATGGCCAGGCCCAACCCTGAGCCTTTTACATGGCTGCTGCCGCGCTGTTTGACGCGGAAGAATTTCTCGAAGAGATGAACCTGATCGGCCGGGGCGATGCCCATGCCCGTATCGGAAACCGCTACGCGGAACTTGCCGTTGTCGGTGATGAGCCGCACGCGAACCTGCCCGCCGCCCGGCGTGTATTTGATGGCGTTGTCCACCAGGTTGGCAATCGCCTGTCGCAACAGCGTGGGGTCGCCCGACATCAACGGCAAATTCTGCGGCATATCCACGTCGAGGGCTAAGCCTTTGTTGGAGGCGACCGGGCCAAGGATGTCCACGATCCCATATACGATGTCATCCAGCCGGCACGGTTCGGTCGCCAGCCCCACGCCGGCCTCGATGCGCCCCAGATCGAGCAGGTCGTCAATCAGTTTCGTCATCTGCTCGATGCCGAGGATGATCTTGTCGGCGAACTCTTTCTGCTTGTCGTTGAGGGTACCGACCATCGGCATCATGGTCGCATACCCGCGCATGAAGGTCAGCGGTGCGCGCAAGTCGTGGCTCACGGTGGCCACAAATTCCGACTTCATCATATCCACTTCTTTGAAATGGGTGACGTCGCGCAAGACGCACACGCGGCCCTGCAAATCGCCCTCTGCGCCGGTGATGGAGGAGACCGAAGCGTACAACGTCCGGCCATTGGCCGTCTCAAACTCGCCGGTCGAAATCATACTCTGAGGATTGCTGATCAATTGCGTGAGTTCAGTGTTCGACAAAACTTCTGTCAGTGGGCGTCCGGTTACGGGTTTGTCGATCAAATCAAAGGCGTGTTGAGCGGCGGGGTTGAAGAGCAACACCCGATTGTGCCGGTCGGTGACGATGACGGCATCCGGGGTCGAGGCCACGATAGTCGCCAGGTTGCGCCGATCCTGCTCGGCGGCGTTGAAGAGCCGCGCGTTCGCCACCGCCACCGCCGCCTGTCCAGCCAGCGTGGCGAGGAAGTTGATCTCGTTTTCGTTGAAAGTGTGCGGTTGATCGAACGCCAGCCACAGCGTGCCGTAGAAGGTGTGCTCTTGTCGCAACGGCAGGGCAATGAGGGCCTGCACCTTGCCCGCCACCGGCGTTACATCCAGCACGGCGCGGGCGCGGTTGGGATGTTCGATGACGGCCCGGCCATCACGGCGCGTGAGGTCGAGCAGGCCGCGATCCAGCGGCGCCATCGCCTCGGCCAGCGCGCCATCCGCGAAGGTCAGGTCGGCCTGCGCCACCGGCCCGAGGGCCATCCCCTCCACCGGCACCAACACGATGCGCGCTCCGCTGGCGCTGGTCGCCTTCAGCGCGCCCTGCAAAATGTGCGGCAGCGAATGGCGCACATCCAAACTACTCGAGACGCTCTGGCTGACGTTCAATAGCAGATTGAGTTCGAACAGCCGCGCCCGCAACTTCTGTCGCATACGCTCAAACGCGGCGCCGGCCCGCCCGATCTCATCCTCGCTGCTCACCTGCACCGGCTCTTCCAGTTGACCCTCGGAGATGCGCTTGGCCGCGATGGCAAGCTCCTCGGCCGGGCGGGCGAGCCGCAGCGCGATGGTGGAGACCAACACGAGGCCGACGAGGCCGACCACCAGCAAAAAGCCGACAATGGGCGTGGCGATGCGGATGGAGAGCTCGAGTACAGAGCGCATCGGCACAGTGATGACGGCCGTCCATGAGTAACCGGGCATGGGATAGTACAAGGCCAGCCGGCGCGTGCCATCGAGATCGCGGTCTTGATACGCGCGTGCGCCGGTGAGTTGTGT
>JBQTJD010000302.1:0-11772 GCA_052387475.1 Anaerolineales bacterium
ATTGACCTCGTCCGATCAGGCCCAACTGCTCGCGGCCAGCACGCTGCTGCGGGCCAACCTGGCTGAGCTGGATAAGAACATCACCGCCGGCCTGCAAGCCAACGCCTCGGGTGAGATGCGCCCACTGGTGGACGCGCCGTTGCGCCGCCATCTGGGCGCTACGAATGAATTACTGTCGGTGCTGGATGCGGTCATGATGGGCGGAATGGCTCTCACACCGCAGAACTTCGACCAGCTGGCCGAACAAACGCAGCAGTCGCAGGCTGAGTTTTACAGCGCCGCCTCGCAGGCGCTGGAAGTCGGCGTGCAAGACCGTATTCAGCGGTATACGCTCAACACCGTGTTGCCGGGCACCGCTGCCATCGCCGCCATTGTCATCGCCTTCTGGGTCGGCCTCGGCGTCATGCGCGCCATCAGCCGCCCGCTGCAACAACTGGCCTACGCCACCCGGCAACTGGCGGCCGGGGATATGGCCGCGCGCGTCATTGTGACCAGCCAGGACGAGATCGGGCAGGTGGGCAGCGCCTTCAACGACATGGCGCGCGAGTTGCAGACCAACCGCGTCTCGCTCGAAGCGCGTACACGCGACCTGGGCCTGACCGCCGAAATCAGCCGCGCGCTGTCGCAACAACGCGATTTGCAGCCACTGCTGACGCAAGCCGCCGAGTTGATCCGTACCCGCTTCGATTTGTATTACGCGCAGATTTATCTGTTGGATGAGAATGGGCAGCGGCTGGTGTTGCGAGCCGGCACTGGCGAGGCGGGCCGCGAGCTGCTGAGCCGCAATCACTGGCTGCCGATGGATACGAGTTCCCTCAACGGCGCCGCCGCGCTGGAGCGCCGCGAGGTGCTGGTCGCCGACACCGCTGCCAACCCGTCGTTCCGTCCGAATCCCTTGCTGCCCAACACCAAAGCCGAGTTGTCCACCCCGCTGCTCATCGGCGACCGATTGCTGGGCGTGCTCGACCTGCAGGCCGACCGGCACGGCGTGCTTACCCGCAGTAGCGCGGGCGCATTTGACTCGCTCACCGGCCAACTCGCCATCGCGATTGAAAACGCAGTGCTGTTCGAACAGGCCGAACGCGCCCAGAATGAAGTGGCTGCGCAGGCCCGGCGCCTCACGCGCATCGGCTGGGACGAGTACCTCGACGCCGTCCACAAACCGGAGCGCGTGGAATACACCTATGCTTCCGGGGCCATGCCCGCCGAAAACGCGCCTCAACTATCCGCGCCGATTGAAGTGGTGGGCGAGAGCGTCGGCGGCTTGCAAGTGGTGGGCGCGGCGCAACGCGAGTGGATGCCGGAAGATGAAGCGCTGGTGCAAGCCGTGGCCCGCCAAGTGGCCGAGCAAGTGGAAAATCTCCGTTTGCTGGCGCAGGCCGATCAATATCGCGCCGAGGCTGAGCACGCCGTACGCCGGATGACGCGCGACGGCTGGACGAACTTTTCCGAACGCAGCGAAACACCGTCCGGCTTTATCTACGACGCCGAGACGGTGACGCCCGAAACCAGCGCGCCAACGCTGGTTTCGGCAGTGACGCACCCGCTCATCGTGCGCGGCGAAGCCATCGGCGAAATTGCGGTGGAAGCCGAGGCGCTGACACCCGAAGCGCAACGCCTCATCGCCACGGTCGCCGAGCAGTTGAGCGCCCATGTCGAAAGCCTGCGCCTGCTTGATGCCAACCAGGCCGCGTTGGCCGAGACCGAGACGCTGTACAACCTCAACGCGCGGTTGTCGACGGCCTCCACGCTCGAAGACATTTTGCGCGCCACCGCCGAGCCGGGCATCGAAGCCGGCGCGAACGACGCCCGTTTTTTCCTGCTCGAACTGGATGCAGCCGGCGAGCCGCAGGTGGCTGCGCTGGTCGCAACGTGGCAGCGCGAGGGCGCGCCGGTGATGCCGGTCGGCACGCGCTTCAACATCGCCGACTTCTCCTTCTCGCGTTTGTGGATTACAGACAAGCACGACCCCTTCGTCGTCGCCGACGCGCAGACCGATGCGCGTTTCGACGCCGCCGCCCGCTCGGTGTTTATGCAGACGCAGGCCATCGGCTCCATCATTTTACCGCTCACGTTGGCGGGCAAGTGGCTCGGGCTGGTGCTCGTCAACTGGACCGTTCCGCACGCCTTCACCGACGCCGAGGCGCGTCTCTATCGCGCGCTCGCCGGACAGGCCGCCGTGGTTCTCAACAACCGGCTGCTCTTTGAAGATGCTCAACGCCGCGCCCGGCGTGAGACCATCATCAACTCGATCACGCAGCGCATTCAGAATACCGTCTCGATTGAGAGCGCACTGCAAACCGCCGTGCAGGAAATCGGCGTGGCGCTCAAAGCGCAGCAAACGCGGGTGGAGTTTGGGCTGGGCGCGGGCGGTGAGTACACCGCCGGCGAGCCGCGCAATGGCGGCGGCAGTGCTGCCACCACGCTAACGCGCGACGGCAACGGCGGCAATCACCCGCCCGCGCGGAGGGAGTCGTAATGTCATCAGCGCCCACCGCCCCCGTGCAACTGCCCAGCGCGGCCACGCTCGCCCGCTTCTTCGAGCTGTCATTGGATTTGGTCTGCGTCGTCAACGCCGGCGGGGCGATCACGCAAATCAACCCGGCCTTCCGGCGCATGCTGGGCTGGGCGCGCGCCGACTTGGTGGGCCGCCCGCTGCTCGAGTTCGTGCATCCCGACGATGTGGCCCTCGCGCGTGACTCCCTGGCCGCCCTCATTAGGAGCCAGAGCAAAGGCGCGTTCGAGAGTCGCATGTCGGCGAAGGACGCTGTCCACAAGCGCATCCAGTGGCAGGTGCAGGCCGACTCGAGCGGGACGGTGTACGCCATCGGGCGCGAAATCACTCCGCCACCTCCGTATGCCAACGGCCACGGCACAAGCACAAAGGAATTGAAGCCCGGCGACTCCGGCATCCGCCAGCGCGCGGAATTGCAACTGCGCGAGAACGAGGAGCGGTTGCGCGCGCTTTCGGAAGCGACGCTGGAAGGGCTGGTGTTTCACGAGCTAGGCAACATCCTCGACATCAACGTCGCCGCGTTGAACATGCTGGGCGCGGTGCACGACGAAGTGATAGAGCACAGCATTTTGGAGTTTGTGCCGCCGGAACTGCATCCACTTGCGATTGAAAAGATGCAGCAATCCGGTCGCGTCGATCCGTTCGAGATTGCGCTCTTGCGCAAAGACGGCCATCGGTTGCCGGTGGAAGCTGCCGTGCGTGAGTTCAACTATCAAGGTCGCACCGTGCGCGTCATCGCTCTGCGCGACATCACCCGTCGCAAACAATCCGAGTCCGCGCTCACCCGGCGCGCCGAGGAGTTGGCCGCCCTCAACCGGGTGGTACAGGTGGCAGCCTCGTCTACGAACTTGCGCACGATCTTGCGCACGACGGCGCGCGAATTGCAGCAACTGCTCCAGCTGCGCAACTGCGGCATCGGCGTGCTCGACGACGCGCGCCAACACATCGTCATCATCGCCGATGCCAACGCCGACCCGGACGAAGCCAGCGCCGAGGGGGTCACCATCCCGATACAGGGCAATCCCTCCAGCGAGCGCACCCTGGCGACCAGGCGTTCATTGGTCATTGATGATGCGCAGACCGACCCGCTAACCGCGCCCATTCACGACCTGATGCGCGCGCGACAAACTACCGGGCTGATGATCGTGCCGCTGCTCCGGCGCGGCGACGTCATCGGCACGCTGGGCTGCGACATCACCGACCCAGCCCGCCAGTTCTTGCCGGATGAAGTGGCGCTGGTGGAAAACGTCGCCGGCCAACTGGCCGGGGCGATTGACAACCTGCGGCTCTTTGAGGAGGCGCAACGGCGCGCCAACGAATTGGAGACGGTGGTGCAGGTGAGCACGGCGGCCAGCGGCACGCTTGATCCGCAAGAGTTGTTGCAGACCACCGTTGACCTCACCAAACAAAACTTCCGTCTGTATCACGCGCATGTGTATGTGCTGAACGAGGTGAAGGACACCCTGGTGCTGGCCGCAGGCGCGGGCGAGGTCGGCAGCGCCATGGTGGCGCAGGGCTGGCGCATCCCGGCCAGCCGCGAGCAATCGCTAGTGGCGCGCGCCGCACGCACGCGGCAGCCGGTCGTCATCAACGACGTGCAAGCCGACGCGGGCTGGCTGCCCAACCCGCTGCTGCCGGACACGCGCGCCGAAATGGCATTGCCCCTCATCGCCGGCGGTGACGTGCTGGGCGTGCTCGACGTACAGGCCGATGCCGTCAATCGTTTTGATGACAGCGACACCAAGATCATGAGCACCCTCGCCGCGCAGATCGCGACGGCGTTGCAGAATGCGCGTCTCTTCCAGCAGACCGAACATGCTGTCGGCGAGCTGAATACGCTGACGCAGCGCCTCACACGTGAGGGCTGGCAGGACTTCCTCAAAGGGCAGCGCCTCGAACAACAGGCGTATATCTACGACCTCACGCAAGTCCGTGAAGTGCGGGCGGCCCAGACGTCACTTAACGGCGGCGACGCGGCCGCTGAGGCGGGCGCTGAGGCGGGCGAAGTATCGCAGGCGTTGAGCCAACCACTCAAAGTGCAAGGCCAAACCATCGGGCAACTGGCGGTGGCCGAGACGTTTGTGCCGGAGGCCGATGCGGAAGAAATCATGGCTGCCGTCGCCGACCGGTTGAGCCAGCATCTCGAAAACCTGCGCTTGGCCGAAGAGACGCGGCTCAACCTCGTCAAACAGGAACGCCTTTCGGCGCAGTTGGCGACGGTGGCGCAGGTGAGCACGGTCGCCTCCACCATCCTTGAGCGGCAACAATTGCTCAACGAAGTCGTCAACCTGGCGCAACAACGCTTCGGGCTGTATCACGCCAATGTTTATTTGTTCGAGGATGTTGGGCAGACGTTGAACCTGCACGCGGCCTCGGGCGCGGTCGGTCAGCAAATGGTGGAAGAGGGGCGCTCCATCCCGTTGCTGCTTGAGTATTCCATTGTGGCCCGCGCGGCGCGTGAACGGCGGGCCGTCGTCGTCAACGACGTGCTGGAGTCGCAGAGCTTCCTGCCTCACCCGCTGTTGCCCAACACGCGCGCCGAACTGGCGGTGCCCATGCTGGTCGGAGAACGGCTGCTCGGCATCTTTGACCTGCAAGCCGATACGGTTGGCCGGTTCGCCGATGATGACGTCCGCATTCAAGCCACCCTGGCCGCGCAAGTGGCGGTGGCGCTGCAAAACGCCACCTCCTACGCCGAACAGACGGCGACGGTGGCGCGGCTGCGCGAACTCGATCAGCTCAAGTCCTCGTTCCTCGCGAATATGAGCCATGAGCTGCGCACCCCGCTCAACTCCATCCTCGGTTTTACCGACGTGATCCTGGAGGGACTCGATGGCCCGCTGACCGGCCAGATGGACAACGACTTGAAAGTCGTGCAGAAAAACGGCCAGCACCTGCTCAAACTCATCAACGACATCCTCGACATGGCCAAGATCGAGGCCGGTCGTATGACGATCAGCCCGGAGCCGGTGGATTTGACCGAGGTGGTGGAGGAGGTCGTGGAGACCACCGCCCCGCTGGCTCGCGAGAAGAAGCTGCTGCTCAATACCGATGTGGATGTGGTGAGCGGTCTGATCGTGGAAGCCGACCGCATGCGCTTACGCCAGGTGTTGCTCAACCTCGTCGGCAACGCCATCAAGTTCACCGACAAGGGCAGCGTCACGGTGACTGCCGAGAACCTCGGCGAGCATGTGCTCCTGTGTGTGAAGGATACGGGCATCGGCGTTCCGCCGGAGCAGGTGGAGTCGATCTTTGAGGCGTTTAGCCAGATCGATGCCACGACGACGCGCAAGGCCGGCGGCACCGGCTTGGGGTTGCCCATCAGCCGCCACCTCATCGAGTTGCACGGCGGGCGCCTATGGGCCGAAAGCTCCGGCCACAGCGGCGAAGGCGCGCGCTTCTTTGTGGAGTTGCCCATCCGCATCCAGAAACACATCGCCCCACCCACCGGCTTCATCAGTGAGGGGTATTCGGGATAATCCCTAATCCCTAATCCCTGATCCCTTGCCTCAACAGGGATTAGGGATCAGGGATTACGCATCATGGCGAAACCGCTTTTCCTCGAGTGCGTGCATTGCGCCCACCGCCAGCCGTATATCCCGCTCACGTTGCAGTCGTGTGAGGAGTGCGGGTCGGACTGGCTGGAGCCGCACTACGATTACGCCACGTTCAAACGTGACCTGTTGCAGGGCCTGCCGGGCCGCCCCACGGGGTTGTGGCGCTATCACGATGTGTTGCCGGTGGAGGACCCGCTACGCTTCGACCTCAACAGCGCCGGCGGCACGCCGCTGCAACACTCGCATCGCTACGCCGGCCTCATCGGTCACGCCAATCTCTACATCAAAGATGAGCGGCACGGGCCGACCAGTTCGTTCAAAGACCGCCAGGCCGCGGTGGCCGTAGCAGCGCTGCTCGAAGCGGGCGTGCCCGAGTGCGTCATCGCCTCCACCGGCAACGCCGCGGTGGCGTATGCGGCGGCGTGCGCACGTGTCGGCATCAAGTTATGGGTGTTCATGACCAGCCTGGTGCCCAACGACAAATTGCGCGAGGCCGCCCTCTTCGGCGCGGAGGTCATCAAGGTCAGCGGCAACTACGACCAGACCAAACAAATCGCCGCCGACTTCGCTAAACGACGCGGCCTCGTCCTCGACCGTGGCGTGCGTAGCATCCCGGCGCGCGAATCGATGAAGACCATCGCTTACGAAATCGTCGAGCAGTTGGGCTGGCGCGCGCCGGATTGGTATATTCAAGCGGTGAGCGGCGGCCTCGGCCCGCTGGGCGTGTATCACGGTTTTTACGAATTATTTCGGATGGGCCTCATTGACAAGATTCCCGCGCTGGGCATCATTCAGGCCGAGGGGTGCGCGCCGATGGTTCAGGCTTTTCGGGCCGGGAAAGAAACTGCCACCCCCGTCACGCCCGAAACCCGCATCGCGGTGTTGAGCACTGGTGACCCGGGCAAGCCGTACACGTATCTATGGCAACTCACGCAGAAGCATGGCGGCGCGATGGAGGCCGTGAGCGACCGCGAGGCGTGGGATGCGATGCTGAAGCTGGCGAAGACGGAAGGCATGGCGGTCGAACCGGCTACAGCCGTGGCGTTTGCGGGATTAGAAAAACTGTTACGCGCGGATACCATTCACCACGAGGCGTTAGTGGTCGTCAACGGCTCCGGCCACACCTTCCCGGTAGAGAAGCACGTGCTCGGCGATGAGTGGCACGTGGATGTGCACTTGAGCGATGATATGCGCCCGGCGCCGCGCGAGGGCCTGGTTTCCGCCCTCGACCAATTGGATGAGGCCGTCACGACTGTGCTATTGGTGGATGACAATCCGGATGATGCGCTGCTCATCCAGCGGTTGCTGGAAGCGAAGAAGTCGTATCGCGTCTTCCGCGCGTACAGCGGGCGCGAGGGCATTCAGCAAGCGCGCCAGCGCCGGCCCGATCTCATCATCAGCGATTTGACGATGCCGGACATGGATGGCTTTACAATGCTGGAAGAGTTGCGTAAAGATAGCCGCACTCACCACATCCCTGTGATGGTAGTGAGCGCGAAAGACATCACCGCCGAAGACCGCGCCCGGTTGGACAGCGGGGCGATTGAGGCGTTGTATCAAAAAGGTTCGCTCTCGCCGCGAGCGTTTGTGGAACAGGTGGTGCAGGTGATCGGGGAGAAGACGACGCGAGGAGAAAGTTAGATGACGCACCGGATTCTCTACATTGAAGACAACCCGGACAATATGCTGCTGGTGCAGCGCGCCCTGGAAGCGCGCGGCTATATTTTTGTGTGGGCGGGCGATGGGTTGAGCGGACTGGCTGAGGCGGAGAACAAGCTGCCGGACTTAATTCTGCTGGATATCAATCTGCCCGATATTGACGGGTACGAAGTCGCGCGTCGCATCCGCGCGAACGAGCGCCTGCGGACTCTGCCCGTTATCGCCATCACCGCCAATGCGCTGCGCGGCGACGCCGAAAAAGCGCTGAACGCCGGATGTGATGTGTACATGTCCAAGCCCATCAACATCCGCGAGCTGTGGGCCAAGGTCAACTCTTTCCTGCCGGCGCGCTCACTGACGTAATCCGCTTGCGTTGTGACAACGTGCGCCAACTCTTCCCATCCATTCGCTGCCGCAAATACCCACCTTTGGCCTATCGTCGTTTCCGGCGAGTTGGAATATCATCGCCCACGTATACAAGGAGTAAAGAATTTCTAAAGTCAGCCGATAACGGCAAGTAACAAAACATCGCACAGAAAAAGGCAAACCGGTCGAAAGACCGGGACGCAAAGTTACGGGTCTAAGCGCTCTCGGAAGAGCGGATGACCGCCGGACTGCCTGAGCTTACCGATATATCAAAGCTCCTCAGGCAGCCCACACCTGAGGAGTTTTTTTGTGGCCTGGGAAGCTCCTTATAAAAAAAGAAACAGGCGTTGAGGTAAAGATGAAAGCATTTAGCCGTGTTGGTTTAGCCATTGTCTTCGTCGTTACATCTGTTCTTTCAGCCTCAGCGCCGGTTAGCCCGCTGCGGGCGCAAGACGTGTTGCTGCAACTCGCGCAACATCAACCCGAAGCCCTCGTCGATGTGATTGTGCAGAAGTCCGCGCAGACGACTGTTGCAGAAACGCTGGTGGCGCAACTGGGCGGCACGGTCACAAGGTCACTCACCCTCATCAACGCCTTCGCGGCCCGGCTGCCGGCGGCAGCCGTCCTCGAAT
Source organism: Anaerolineales bacterium (assembly GCA_052387475.1). Lineage (GTDB taxonomy): Bacteria > Chloroflexota > Anaerolineae > Anaerolineales > UBA6663 > JANWXR01. The sequence goes on from JBQTJD010000302.1 coordinate 8,730, forward strand.
TGGCCAAGAACAACGCCGTCAACTGGGTCTCGCTGGATGCGCTGGTGCGCGACACCGACGACCACCCCGGCACGTGGCAGGAGGATTTCAGCTTTGGCGCGGTCTCCATGGAGGCGCCGAACGCATGGCCCAGCGGCTGGGATTGGTCACAGCAGCCGTGGGCCGAGCTGGGCGAGAGCGATGGCCCGGTGGCGGGTGACATCGCCATTACGAGCTTTCTGGCCGGCGAATACCAGGGCCTGCGTCTGCAATCCGCGGGCAAAGGATTGCAGGGCGGGGCCGACCTCAGCTACGCCTCGACGGCGACGCTGACCATGGCCTATCGCCGTAAAACCCTCGCCGCCGGAAGTGATTTTGTGAGTGTGCAGGTCTCCGCTGACGGCGGGGCGACGTGGGCCGAACTCGACCGCTGGGCCGGCCCGGCCACCGACGACGACTTGCAAACGGCGACGTTCGACATCAGCCCGTTTATCTCACCCAGCTTTGCGATCCGGTTTTTGACTTCCGAGACGTTCCAGCCCGAGGCGCGCATTTACGTGGACTACGTGCGCTTGGATTACAGCTCGACGTTTGGGCCGGGCGATAACACCTACGAAGGCGCGCTGACCAACGTCGTTTATCTGCCGCTGGCGATGAGTGGCACGGCTGACGCAACTGGGGCTGAGGCTCCAGCCTCGACAGACGCCGGAACCACCGACTATGCCGGCAACTGGTTCCGCGCCTCCGATTATTTTGGCGCTGCGAGTTACAGCAATAACAACGGCTCGACCGCTTGGGAAACGAACTGGGTGGAATCGGACTCAGCCGGCAGCGGCGCGCTGATCGGCAACATCACGATCTATGCCGGCGAACTGTGGCTGGATGACAACCCCGACACCGGCACACAGCCGAGTTTGCGCCGCGAAGCCAACCTCACCGGCGCGACCCAGGCGTTTCTCACATTCGATTTCCGCACCACCTCCGGTGTGGATACCACTGACCGGGTCGTCGTGGAGGCCTCCTCCAATGGCGGCGCGACCTACACCCTCCTGGAAACTTTCCAAAATATCAGCGGAACCCGCTACGACTGGCGCGAGTACAACCTGACGCCGTACATCTCGGCGGACACCGTCATCCGCTTTCGCGTGCTCGAGAACTACGGCTCCAGTAATGAAAGTTTTGTGATTGACAATGTCGAGTTGCGCTACACCAAGGTCTGCGCGTCCTGTGTGGATACCAGCCGGCTGGTGGGCGCTCCCGTCCGCGCGGTGCGCGCTGACCAACTGTGGAATGAGTCGCCCTATCGTCAGGGCCAGAACGTGACTGTGGCGGTAGTGGATAGCGGCATCGCTATGCACGACGACTTGCGGGGCGACATCTGGTGTTGCCGCGTCATCGGCGGCGTGAACTTCGCCGACGACTGGTACGTGGACGACCTGAATGGGCATGGCACGCACGTGGCCGGCATCATCGCCGGCGACGGCTACATGTCCGAGGGCGCTTACATGGGCGTCGCGCCGAAGGTGGATCTGGTGGATGTCAAAGTCCTCGACGACTTCGGGCGCGGCTATCTGTCGGATGTGGTGGCGGGCTTGCAATGGATCAATGACAACAAGAGCGCCTACAACATCCGCGTCGTCAACTTGTCGCTCAACAGCACGGTGTACGAGTCGTATCATCAAAGCCCGCTGAACGCCGCGCTCGAAATCCTGTGGTTCAACGGCCTGGTGGTGGTAGTGTCTTCGGGGAACAACGGTCTGGTCAATCAGGGCACGGTCTATCCGCCGGCCAACGACCCGTTCGTCATCACGGTCGGCGCAGCGGATGATCGCGGCACAGTCGCGCTCTCCGACGACATCATGACAACTTTCTCAGCCTATGGTACGCCTGAGGGCATCGCCAAGCCCGATCTCGTAGCGCCCGGCCGTAACATCGTTAGTCTACTCGCCAGCGACGATAGCAACCTGGCCCTCACGCATCCGCTGAACAAGGTGCTGGGCTGGGGCGGCTACTGGTACTTCCGCATGTCGGGCACTTCCATGGCCGCTCCGATGGTGAGCGGCGCTGCGGCGCTGCTGGTGCAGGACGAACCGAATCTGTCGCCCGACCAGGTAAAGTATCGTCTGATGGCGACGGCTAACAAGAGCTGGGCGGGCTATAGCGCGGCCAGCGCTGGTGCGGGCTATGTGGATGTCTATGCCGCAGTCAAAGGCGCCTCGACGCAGAACGCCAACACCGGCCGGCAAGCCAGCCAGTTGTTGTGGGGTGGGTCGCAGCCCATCACTTGGGGCAGCGTGAACTGGAACAGCGTCAATTGGAATAGCGTGAATTGGAATTCGGTCAACTGGAACAGCGTCAACTGGAACTCGGTGAACTGGAACAGTGAATACTGGGAGCCGTAAAAATGCAATGGTGTGACAACGAAGCAACTCTGTTACGGGTCGTGATGTCGATTTCGGGTCAATCCATCTGGAGTCTCCTGCGCCTGCGTTGGCTGAAACTGGCGCATCGGCTGAAGCGAGAAGCGTAAACGACCAACCAACCCCGCCCGATCACAACCGCGAATCAAGACCTTTTGGCTATGATAGTTCGCAATGGTTTCGCTTATCATCATGAGCGTAGATAAGGAGTAAAGAAAGATCGAAGTTAGCCGATAACACGCATAACAATTCGGACAGAAAAAGGCAAACCTGCCGAAAGGCAGCGACGCAAAGTTACGGGTCTAAGCGGCTGCAAAGCCGGATGACCGCCGGACTACCTGAGCCAATCGTCTTAGCAAAGCTCCTCAGGTAGCCCACACCTGAGGAGCTTTTTTGTGACGCAAGAAGCTCCTTCATATAACCAAACAGGCTTGAAATAGCGATTACTGGACTCAGTGAGTTGGAGCAGCGCTGTGCAGAGTCCTGATGAAAGGAGCGATGGCCGTAAAGCTTGAATAGCATAACGACGATGGAGTAAAGAAATTCAGTAGCTCACTATCAAAGCAAGGAGAAACCTGTCGTGAAAATTGTATTACTCAAACACCGATTGTTGGCTCTGGCATTACTGGCGGCCTTTGTCGCCG
>JBQTJD010000303.1:0-6066 GCA_052387475.1 Anaerolineales bacterium
CGGCCCATGCAATGAAAGGCGCAGCGGCGACGCTGGTCAGCGGCATCCAATACACATGGCTGGGCGACGGTAACGCACGCATCGGACTGAGATAGTTCCACACATACGGCTCGGTGAAACCGCGACCGCGCGCCAGTTGCAGTGCGCCGCCGAAGTAATAGTGCGCGTCCATGCTGAATGCCGGGCGCACGATGAAGACCGCCGCCACAGAGTTCACGGCGAGGGCCAGGAGAAAAATGAAGAGCAGGTCTCGGCGCATGTAGAAGATTTCGAGCCACGAATTTTCACGAACGGCTGCGACAACTACGGCAGGGCATACAGCGTGTACGCCGGGCCGATGTGCTCGACCAGCGTGAGTTGATCGCGCAAGCGTTGCAGCTCATCCCAATCGGCGGCGGTGAATAAGCCAACATCATTTTGCTTCACGAACGCGATGCCGGTCTCGGCCAGCAGCACATGCGTCACGCCCTCCACTCGCCAGCCGGACAGTATTGCCTGCGCGGAACCCACCGTCCGGCGCGCGTGCCACCAGCGATCAATGATCGTATCCGGCAGACAACGCTCAATCGTCACGCATTCCAACGAGCGCGGCTCCCACAAGAACAACACACGCGCTTCGGCGGGTAGCGCATTCACGCGTTGGAGGGCGAGGGTGTAGCCGCCCAATTGCGCGAGCCGATAGTCGTCGGCGTTCTGCACGCCAGCGAGGTAGACGAGTGGGCTGCGGCCCGCAAAGTGCAGCGCGACCTCCCTCACATTGACCGCCAGCACAAAGGCAATGATTGCGCGCACGACGACGGCCAGGCGAAGCTGCGGGAGATTGAAACTCGGCAGCACACTCAGCCCGGCCGCGCCGAGCACGGCCAGCGCCGGGAACATCGCGAAGAACAAGCGTGCCTGCACCGCGTACTTGGATACTTGCTTGAGGGCCACCCACACGACATAGCCCGCCGCGCAAAACATCGCGATGGGCGCGAGGGCGTGCCGCTGCGACTCAGACAACCGCCGCCAGCCGAGCGCCGCAAGCAACGGCATCAGCACCCACAGCGGCCCGAGCGTGGCATCATAATCATTCCCACCCTGCAGACCGAGGAAGACCGCGCGAAAAAAAATCAGCGACGCCCACAACGGATTGCGCTCATCGGCGGAAGGATGATTGTAGTAAGACTGGCGCAGCGCGTCCATCGGCGCAGTGGGGAGGAGCAGCGGGTAAAAGGGATTGCCGGTGGCGAGCAGATTCTTGAGCAGCCACGGCGCGGTGAGTAAGGCGCAAGGCACAAGGAGTATGGCGATGTTGCGGGTTGCGGGTTGCAAATTACGGCCCGTGGCGAAAAGCACGAACGCAGCGGCGGCGATGGGGACGATGACGCCGGTGTATTTGCAACCGACGGCAAAGGCGGAGAGCGCCCCGGCGAGGACCAACCAGCGCGGGTTGTGCGTTTGTTGCCATTCGCGCAAAGCAATGAGCACGCCAACGGCATACAGCATCAGCAACAACTCGGCATAGGCCCAGGCGAAGGAAAGCGCAACGGTGAACGATGATAACAACATCGCCGGGGCGAAGACCGACTCGCGCGAGCCGAGGGTTGACCGCGCGTAGCCCGCGACCGTCACGACCAGCACGGCCCCAAACGCCCAGCCCAACGTTTGCGCGGTGATGCCGTCCGTCGAACCGCGCAACAGCATGGCCGTGGTGAACAACATCTCGTTGAGTTGCGGCATACCGGTGAAGACAAGTCGCGGGTCGGCATTCAGGCCGTGCAGTTCGATGTACTGCCGGGGTAAAGTGAGGTGATAGACCAGCGCATCCCACATCATCGGCGGGGCGAGCGCGCGCAACAGCCCGAGCAACAGGATGACGCCGACAGCCATCGCGCACCCGCGCGCGAAACGCCCCGGCTCCCACAACTCGCGCACCGCCGCCCACACATCCACCGCCCACGCCCGCAGCGCACTTCGGAGCAGCACTGTTCCAGTGAGGGCCAGCGCCCACATCACCGGCGCGTGCAGCCCGCCGAAAAAGCCGAGCGCGAGCGTGAGGAGGGCGATGACGCCCCAGCCGAGGGCGACCTCACCCCCCACCCCCTCTCCTGCGCGCGGTAAGCGCAGCAGCGCGCTCAGGAGAGGGTGAGACAGGAGCACGCGTCCCAGCCCGCCGCCGAGCAGAGTGATCCACAGCGCCACGCCCACATCCGCGGCGACCGAGGTCAGGTGCACGGCCAGTGCGGGCGTGATGGGTTTGTGGACGAGATAGTAGCCCGCGAGTGCGACTAACACAGCGAGCAAGATGATGACGGCAAACCACACGTTGCGAGAGGACATTACGGGAGGGTCGGGTCGGCGCGCCGCAATCGCTGATACACCGCGACGGCATCGGCGTCGTTACCGGTGTGCGCGTACAGGTCGGCGAGAGGCAACAATCGACGCGCAAAGTCGGGCGTCAGGTCGAGGCGCGTTAGTTGCGGCAACACATCCAGCGCCAACGCGCTGCGTTGATAGACGAAGTAGGCGTGCGGCGTCCAACCGGCGGTGCCCCACCCGAGCGAGCCGTAATCGGTGACGGCAGCGTATGCAGTGGCGTAACGCGCGCGCGCTGCAGCATCATCGCCTCGTTGCTGTGCGATCTCGGCGGCGAGCACAAAGACCGGAAGCTGCCCGCCCACATCCACCGTCTGCACCCATAGCGCGGCGCGGAGGGAGCGCTCGGCGAGGTCGAGGTCGCCGCGCGCGCGGGCCAACTCGGCGAATAGTGCGTACGTGCGTGATTGTTGCGGGTCAGCCCCCCATTGCTCGGCCAGCACGCGCTCTGCCTCATCGAACCGCTTTTGTTCGATGAGGCCGCGCACGGCATCGGTCGGCGGTGGGGCGATACGGATTGAGTCACGCAAACGAGTCTCCGCCCAAAAGTGCGCGTCGCCAAACGCTGGGTTGAGTGCGAGCACGCGTTGATACGCGGCGCGGGCGGACTCGTCGAAGCCGCTCGTCTCAAGATACAGCCCGAGGCTCAACCAGAAATCGGCGGCGCGCGGCGCAAGTTCGGTTGCGCGTTGCAGCGCGGACACGGCGTCAGCTCGTCGTCCGGCCTGCCAGTACAACGCGCCAAGGTTGGCGTGATGCAAGGCGTACTGCGGCTCCAGCGTAGCCGCGCGTTCGTAGCGCGCGATGGCGGATGGCAGTGCGTGTGCGTCGCCACTCGCGGCCAGCCGCCCGTAAGCGTAACCGGCCTGCTGCGGATAAAGGCCCAACCACGGGTCGGCGGTTGTGGCCGCATCGAAGCGCTCCGCCGCATGCGTCCAATCACCGGCATGGCCGACGTTCACGCCCTCGACCGCAATCGCGTATGCGCGCAGTGAATACACGTTGAACGCCAGCGCCAACCCACACGCGATTTGTAGGGGCAACCCTTGCGGTTGCCCCCCTTGCGGTTGCCCCTCCGATTCATCCGCCAGCGCGCACGCAATCAAAACCAACAGCGGAACCGCGACGGCGAGGTAGCGCGTGTGATCATCCACTTGTGAGTGCGCGAGCCAGCCCGCGCCGCATGCGCAGGCCGCCGCCCATCGCGCACGCGCCGCGAGCGATGATTTGTTCCGCGCACGCCACAATGCGCGGCTCATCATCCCCACTGCAAAGACGCCGGCAGCCAGACCCAACATGCCCGACTCGGCCAGCGTGTTGAACAATACGCTGTGTGCGTGCAGATACGGGCGCGTGGGCGGTGTGGAGTTGGCGAGCATGAACTCGGTCGGGAACGTGCCCGGCCCGACGCCCCACCCCGGTGAAGTTGCGAATGCGGCCAGCGCCGGCCCCCAATATTCCGTGCGTGCGAATAGCGCCGGGCCTTGTGTGGCGCTGCCGCGAAAACTCAGTATGCGATTGAGAACGACTCCGAAACCGAGTACGATGAGGACTGCCAGCGCGGCAAGGGCAACCGGGTTCCGCCGCAGCCACTGCCACGTGCGGGAGGCTCTCTCCCGCGCTGGAAGTGACACAACCGTCACCCACAACAGCGCCAGAGTCCCCAGCGCGACGAAGAGGCCCGCTTGCCCACCACGCGAAGCGGTGAAAGTTTGCAATGCCAGCGCCGCAACGACGAAGATGCCGAGCAAAATGCGGGGCACGCGGTGCGGCGTGGCGATGGCGCGCGCCACGGCAGGCACTATTAGTAAATTGAGACCTGCCGCCAATAAATTTGCATCACCGAGCACGGCATACGTGCGATATTGAAAGTCAGGCGCGTACGCGAGGCCGGCTGTCAGTTCACGCCACTCGGCCCAGGCCCGCGCCACGTCAAGCAACCCAAAACTCACCACAATCGCACCAACGATCAGTAATGTCTTTTCAGTTAACTCGGCCGGCCAGCCGGCGCGGGTGAGGTCGTACGCGCAATAGAAAATGGCGACGTAGGCGATGGACTGCACAACCAGCGGCAGGCTACGGCGCACGTCTTGCGACAATAACGTCGCGAGCGCTTGCGCTGCGACGAACACAATCACCGCCCACCCCAGCCCCGTCGCCGGCAGCGCGCGCCGTTGCCACACGCTCCACACCAGCCAGCCGCCCACGCACACCGTCGCCACCACCGTCGAGGCCGCCTGCATCGGGAACGCAATCAACCCGTTCACCGTGCCGCCGACGAGCAGCACGTAGGCCCACAGCAGAATGAGCACGGCTTCGCGGGTGAGGTAGGTGAGGGAGGAACGCGTCATGCGCCCCCTCCCCTAACCCCTCCCCCGTCGCGCAACTGCTGCGCGACAAGGGAGGGGACGGTCGCCCACATTGCAATGAGCATGACAATCGGATACAGCACTTCGACCCAGATGGCGCGCACGCCAAACGCGCCGCGCAATAGCGGGAGCCACGTTGCTGCGTAAACGGTGATGAGCCACACGCGGCTGCGCAGTTGCATGAGCGCAGGCACGAGCAGCACGTAGTGTGCGCTGAGGGCGTACGGAGTCACCGTCAGCGCCGTCGCCATCCCAAGACCGAACGTCTCGGCGTTCACGCCGCGCCGCCGTATTTGCACGACCAACGCCGTGAGCAACATCGTACACAGCAACGCTACGATCAGCCACGGCAACCGCAACGCCTCTGCCGCGTTCCACACGGTTGAGATGGGGTTGGCGCTGGGCGGGTCAACGCGCATGCGGGCGAGATAGCGCTGCGGCCAATCCACACCGGCGATGATGAACGACGCGGCCAAAGAAAGCAGCGGCCAACTCAACCCGCTCACCCACTCACGCCAATGCCAGCCGCGCGGCGTTAGCCGCGTTGGAGAAGCACTCCGCGCCGCCCACAGCAGCAACAACATCGGCACAATGGCGTTTACCGGCTTCATCGTCATCAACCACAATCCAATCGAGAGCAGTTGCGGTTTGCGTTGTTGCACGCCCAGCCAACTGGCTGACACGCCCAACAGCGTCACCGCATCGAACTGGCCCAGCAGCACAAGCGAAAACGTGTGCAGGTTGATGACTGCCAATCCCAGACGCATTGACCCGACGCGAAACGTCCACGCACTCAAGGCAATGCTCGCCAGCGTCAGCGCCGTCCACACGCCCACGGCCAGCGGCGACGGCAACAACGCCAGCGGCGCAAACAACGCCAGCGACCACGGCATGTAAAAGAAACCAGGGCTGCCAGCATCGTACAACGCGCTCCGGCCCATCATCCAACTGCGGGCCGCGTTCAAAAACAGATGCAGGTCAATGGCGAGTTCCCATTGCCAGACCATCAACGCACAGATGGCCAGCCCGGCGGCCAACGCCAGCCAGCGGCTCATGGCCCCACTCGTTCGTATACCGCTGCCACCTCATCGCGATACAACTCGCGCCACGCTGCGCTTTCACTCAGCCGGTCGCCGAGCAGCGAGTCGGCTTCGATCAACACCAGCCGCACGCCGCGTTCGCGCAACGTCGCGTCCCAACCGGGCCGCCCAAAAGCCACGCTCAAATACTCGCGCAGAAAAGCATCATCGTACAAATCGGTGCGCCCATCCACATACACCGGATACTCCGGCAGCGCCCACATGAGATACGCGCCGAAGTTGTACGAGTTGAACAGCGG
>JBQTJD010000304.1:0-3915 GCA_052387475.1 Anaerolineales bacterium
GCTTGGCGTAGAAGTTGTACGCCAGGTAGATCACCGCCGCGCCGATAATGACGATGAGCAGGGTGTTCATACCGCGTCTCCTTGAATTGCAGAAAACAATAAAGCCCGACGACAGCAAGAAGTTCAGTGGATGTTGCCTCGATATTGCCTCCTTTCGGCAACCAGCGCGCAGCGTCAGGCCGGCGCAAGCTGCTGTGTGATTTCTGCTTCCGCCTCCGCCAGATCAGTCCCGGCTCGCTTGCCCGCGACGATCACCGCCGGGTAGCGGCCCAGGCCATGCCGCACCGTTTTCCACAGGCCTTCAGGTGAAGCGGCATCAATCACTTTTACCGCGACCCGGTCACAGTGACGCTGCGTCAGTCGGTGGATCCAGTCGGAGATTGCCTGGTAATCATGTAAGAGATCGGGCGGCAGCGCGCTCTGGACTTGCTCTTGGTGTAGTCCGCGGCTGAAGCCCGTCTGCTGCCAGACCACTTCGCAATGTTGGCAATGATAAAAGGCAGTGGGGGCGTAGGCCACAATTTCTACCAGCAGGGGTTGGGACGTATCGCGCATAGCCTGGGATCACTCGCTCGACCGGCTCCACTTAAACTTAAACGCGCGTGACTCTGCATGGGCGCGCGAGCCACACTGGTTCTTCCGCAGAACGAGGCAACACAAACGGGCATCGTCCATGAGGCAACTCAATCTGAAATTGTATGGGTGGTCAATGTATGCGGAACGAGCGAACAGCCTCTCGCGCCGGGCAAATCATACGTCTTGATGCGGAGTGTGTCAAACGAAAGGGGGATCGGTCAGGTATCCCAGAAACCGGTCCCCGCTGATAGCTAGGCGGGCTGCACGCGCCAGATTTCAAAGCGCTCGTCGTCAAAGCCTTTAAGCGTGGTCTCGACGGGGGAGGCTGTCAGTCCAGTGGCGGGGTCTGCCAGCAGCGCCAACACTTCGGGGTCGTTGCGCACGGAGGCCGAGAGCACTACATCATCACCGTTGGAAAGTTCTACGAGCCGGGAGGCGGCGTTCACCGTCGAGCCAAAGTAATCGAATCGGTCGTTGAGGTTGACGCCGATGCATGGCCCGTAGTGGATGCCGACTTTCAGCATCAGCGGGCGCATGGCGCGCGGCGGCATCGCCAACGTGCGTTGCGCGCGCACAATGGCCCGCAATGCAAAAACCGGATGCCGGAAGACCGCCATCACGGCGTCACCGATGTTCTTGACGATGGCGCCGCTCTCGGCGGTGATGGCGTCTTTCAACACGTCGAAGTGGCTCATCACCAACGCAAAGGCGGGCGCGTCGCCGATCTCGCGATAGAGTTTGGTCGAGCCACGCAGGTCGGTGAATAAGATCGTCATGCTGCCAACGGAGACTTGCTCGCCGGCGCGGATGGCTTCGTTCGCAAACAAATCGCGGAAGACTTGCAGCGCCGTCACATCGGCGGCGAGCGTGGCCTGGTCACCCCATTGCGTGCGCTCAAGGATGAACAGGTGCGGGCGCTCGGCGGCGTTGAGCAGGTGCAGGGTGGGGTGCGGCGTGAGGGTGTGTTCGATCGCGGGTAGTGCGCCGTTGCCCACGCGCAGCACTGTTTCGGCTCGGCCGGCATCGTTCGCCAGCAACGTCTGCGTTCCACTCAACTCCATCGCTCGAAAGCGGTAGCGACCCGGCTCCAGCGCCGGGGTGAGCGTGCGCTTTTCGCCGGACTTGAGCAGTTGTTGCAGCACGATGTGCGGCGTGACCTGCGGGCCGGCGACGCAGAACTCGCTGGCGATGACCGGGCGGATGGCCGGGTTCGGATGAAACGTCAGCTCCACCGAGTGCTCAAGGTTGGCGGTGAAATCCACGTTGCACGTCGCGCAATTGACGACGGTCTTGCTGCTGATTTGCTGAAGCGAATCGGCGGTGAAGCGCGCGTTACGGCAGTGCGGGCAGAGTAAATCCCACTCGAAATCGAGCAGCCCGGCGCGCGTCGCCCATAAACACAGTTCGAGGACTTCGCGCCGCGGCTCGCCCCAGCGGTCCGCCAATTTGTACGGCCGCAGCCGCGCCGCCGTGCCATCATCCGCCGTTTGGATGGCGTGCACCAGCCGATCCACATTCTCGAAGCGTTGCCCGAGGCGGATGAGTTGATCACGCGCTGCGAGCAGCCGTTCGCGCCCGCCGGGGGCCAGTTCGGCCACGGCGCCGAGGTCGAGCCGCGCACCACCCTGCGCCGCGGTTGCATCGTAGCGGCGGATGGCGCGGTCAAGTGCGCGGTGGGTCAGAAACCCAATCTGAATCGGGATGGCGATGCGGCCGAGCGGGCTGCTGGGCGTGGCCCACGTTCGATAGTCGAGGTGTGTGCCCCCACCGGGTCGCGGTGTGAGTTCCACGGTGAAGCGCAATTCGCGCAGTGGGTTGAGGAGCGAGGGCTTGAAGCTTCGGTGCACGCCGTAGCGCACGGGTCGCAGCCACTCGAACGGGGTCTCGTCATATTCGAGCGGCACGCCGTACATCGTCACGCGCAAGCGGCGGTTGGCGTTTTCAAGCCGTTGGCCTTTGGGAAGTTGGTTGCGCACCACGCTCAACCCGCTGTCCGCGTTCACTCGGTCGGTATCCGAGATGAAGGGCCAGAATGCCTCCGGGTCAGACTTCAAATCCCATTGCCAGTGAAAGTGAATCTCTTTCATACGACGTGTTGCATGTTCCGTATTGCGTAGTCGGCTGAAGTATAGATACGGAATACGGAGTACGGAATACGCAATGGCGTTAGGGTTGCATTTTACTCAAGTGATTGACAAACGCAGCCAATAGCCACGCCCCCATCGGGTTAGTCTGAAACGTCACCGGTTGGCTGCCGAGGCCGCCCTCCAACCGCAGGGTGGTGGCAAGTAGATGCCCGCGGCCGAGCGCAATTTCGACAACGTAATCGGCCCAGGTCAGTTGGAGGGCGTCAAAGCGCCGCCAGATGGCCCGCAATGCGGCCCTCACCCCCCAACCCCCTCTCCCGAAGGGAGAGGGGGAGTCTCGTTCGGCCCAGACTTCAGCCAACCTCACAGTGTCCAATGCAAAGTCAGTTGCCACGCTGTAGAAGCGCATGTCGGCGTGACCCGCCTGCGGCACGGGCGCAAGCGAAGCTTGCGCTTGAGAAGCGCGGAGTGCTTCTCTCTCGCCGCTTTGCGGCGCGGAGTCCCACAACGGATGCGGCTCAAAGACGTGGATAGACCAGCGCCAGAACGGCACGCTGACGGTGAAGCGGCTGTCGGGCTGAGTGAGCCACAACAACACACGGGCGCCGTCGTTGACGCGCGCGATGAGTGCGTCCGTCAATTCGCCGGCGATGATGGGTATTTTCCCCTCCCCTGTCGCGCGCTTTTTCGCGACGGGGGAGGGGTTAGGGGAGGGGGCCATCCGCATGGCATCCATAAATTTTGTGGTCTTGTCAATCGCATCGAAATGATGGCGATGCAGCAGCGGCGGCTCGACGGCGATGGCCGGAGGCAGTTTGGGTTTTGGAATGGCCCACAGGCTCCATTGGTTTTGCGGTGCGGAGACGGGCCACCGGCCCGTCTCTACGGTCTCCTGATGACGGCCCGTGAGGCTCACTCGTACAGTCAGTTCCACTGGCCGTTCCCCAGTCGGCATCACAAAATCAATCACGCCGATTTCCATCACCGTTCCGCCCGGTACGACCCCTGCAGGAAACACGCCGGAGGCCACCGGCTCACCATCGGCGCGCGTCACCGACCACGCCAGTTCTTCAATTCTCAACTCAGCCGAACCATTTGAGACGATCATCCGTATTTCAGCGCGCTCGCCCTGCCACCATGTGTACGGGTCGCGCGGGCTGGGGCGGTCGCCGCCCTCCCAGCGCCGGCGGCGTTCGCGATCAATCGTCAGCACCACGTCGTTGTTGAATGCCCGCCACGCCTCCGGGTCGAA
>JBQTJD010000305.1:0-3893 GCA_052387475.1 Anaerolineales bacterium
GGTTGAGCGATGAGCCGAGCACGCGTGAGACTTCATACAACGCGGCCAGCCGGTCTTGTGCGGGGGCGGAGGATTTAGTCATGAACTCTCTTAGTCAGGTGCGACGCACTTCCGAAGTGCGTCGCACATCTATTCCACTGTTACGAGCAGCTATAGGGCGAACTGGGCCGAATCTGCCACCACTCATTGCACGAACGCGGGTCTTGGAAGGAGCCCGTGTCGGCGATGGCGATGACGATTTGTGAACCAGCGGCTTTGCCCAGCGGGTGACCAGCGGGCATGTTGACGAGATTGTAGCTACTGCACAAGTTGCCACCGCACGCAACATAGCGTGCTCCCGTGTCGAGTGAGTTATACAGCGCCAAAAGAGTCGGATCCGTGACGAGGCCGTCAACGTGGACGGTATAGCCATTTCGAGCGACCGAGTCTTCGCGCGTGTATTTCAACGTTACGCTGTCGCTGTCCGCGAACAGCACCAACACTTCCATCCCACCGCCGATGTCGTAGGCGGAGGTGGGGACGTAAATCGTTTCGCAGGCCGAAGTCTGCAAACCGAGCGCCGTCACCGGGTAATTGGTGATCGGTCCACCAGGTGTGCCCGGATCGGGCGACGGAGCGTAATTCCAATTGTTCACGCGGTATGCCGCCGTGAAGTTGGGTACGCGATTGGGGCTGAAAAGCGTGGCAAACTGCGGCGGTTGGTTCGGGTCGTCACTGCCATAGTTGACGAAGTTGAGCAACCCGCTGCCCGGCGCGGCTGAGTAGCTGCGCATCGCCAGATTTTTGTCGGGGTGATTGTAGGTCGGGCGCACCGGGTTGTCGCTATCCCACTGAAAGGCCTGACCACCTTGATAGCTCGCACCGGTGGCCGAACAGCCGGTCTTCATCACCAACGGCAAATACACTTCGTTGGCGGCGCGCACCACGCGCGACGCGGCCACAAACACGCCCAACACGGTCACGATACTTACCACTACTCGAAAAACGTTCCTCAGCATTACATACCTCCAGGGTTGAACTAACTACAGTGAAGTCTTAGCCTGGCACGGAGACGGTGCGAAAGTAGAGACACTGGCGCTGCAACACACAGCGGCCGCACTCGGGGGTGCGGGCGTGACAAACCTCCCGCCCGTGACGGATGAGGTTGAGATGCGCGGCGTAATACGTTTCAGGGGGGAAAAGAGCCTCGAAGTGGGCGTGGCAGTCGTCGGCTGAGAGGGCCTCGGGCCGCAAACCCAGCCGACCCGTGACGCGATGCACGTGGGTATCCACCGGAAAAGCCGGGATATTGAGGGCGAAGAGCATCACGATAGACGCCGTTTTCGGCCCGACACCGTGGAATTTCGTCAGCCACGTGCGCGCTTCTGTAGGGGTCAGCCTTCGCAGGAACTTGAGATCGAGAGAACCGCGTTCCGCCGTGATGTCACGCAGCACCGCCTGAATGCGCGGCGCTTTTTGATTGGCCAGTCCCGCCGGGCGGATGGCCTCCATCACATCCGCCAGGGCGCCATCGCGGACAGCTTCCATCGTGCCGAAGCGCGCCCGCAAGCGATCGAAAGCGCGGCCACTGTTTAGATCACTGGTATTTTGTGACAGGATCGTCAGTACCAGTTCATCGATTGCCGGCAGCTTTTCCCAATCGCGTTTGGGGGGGCCATACATCTCGAACAGCGCTTCGTGCACACGCGCGCACTTCCGCCGTAAGAGTGCGGTGTTGGCGCGTCGTCCATTTGGGCCAGACATGCGGGCGATTATAACGCCACACCTACGCACGGGCGAGTGTGGGCACGTTAGGATTGGCTGAATGGCTTATGGCAATGAGCTGATGGCAGATGGCGAATAGCGAATGGTCGAAGGCGGATGGCAGTCACGTTGGTTCGCAACAGTCTGCCATCCGCCATCTGCCATTCGCTATCGGCTATTGGCCGCAGCGCGCGACGTACACGCTCGTCTGATCCGAGTCAAACTCACCCGACTCGAGCGGGCCGGTGTTGTCGCGATCAGACACACGGTAATGGCCGGGCGGCAGCTCACCGCTCTCGGTGGAGCCGGGGTTGACGCTCACGGTAAACGTCTGCCCGAGGCTGACGTTGTCGAACGTCCACTCCCACACGCCCTCGCGGCTCGCGCCGGTCTGGGGGTCGGGCGGGCAGTTATGAATGAGGGTGTAACGGAGAGGCTGAGTGTTCTCCGCGACCACCGGAGTGCTCACCGGTTGTGTGCCGTTGGGCGAACCGGGCGGCGCGTTGTGATCGCACGGCCCGCCGCTCAACGGCCCATTGGCCGAACTCCACGGAAGTTGGCTGTCATCATCGCTGCTCGTGAACACATAGTCACCGGGCGGCAATTCACCGCTCTGGCCCTCACCCGGTGCGAGGGAGAAACTGCCAGACTCCGGCCCGCCGTAACCGATGGTTACTGCGTAAGTGCAGTAGTTCGTTACTGAGTAGCGCAACGGCTCGCCGATGTCATCGCCACTGCCGCCGTTCGAGTCAGGTGTGGGCGTGCCCTCGGGATACACTTCTTCAACAATGGCTTCGGCTTCGGGATTAGCCTCCGTCCACTCTTCGATCTGCTCGGCGGCGAGCGGTTCGGGCGGCGTGGGCGGCTCGCCTTCTTCGGCCTGCGACGTTTGCCCGTCGGTCAGCGCCACCTCGCCGGCGTCGTTACTCAGGCCGCATTCGCCTTCGAGGCAAGTGACGACGATGGTCTGCGTCTGCGGGTCATAGTTCACGCCAAGGTAGCTGCCGCGCACACTGGCCACGCCCGCTGGGGTTTCGACCTCGAGGCTGCCGCCCATCAAAATCACCCACAGTTGCCCGGCCACAAGTTGAATGCGTGTGAACGGATCATCGGCCTCGGCCCGCAATTCAGTGACGGTGAATTCGGAATGCGCGCCCAGGCGCACGATGGTGCCCTCGGTGAACGTCAGCCGCACCTTGCTCTCCGCTCCGGTGCGCACCAGGCCGCCCGCGTCCACCGCATCGCCCTCACGCGCGGCGGCGAGATCGGCGGCGAGGGAGATGCGGGCCAGCACATCGTTGGCCAGTTCGCTGAGCGTGGCGCGGCGCGTGGGCTGCGGCGTCACGGTTGGCTCGTCCCAATTCACTTTGTCTGCCAGTGGTGCCGCCAGCGTCGCTGGTGATAAAGTCGCCTCCTCTTCAGCCACGGCCAGAGCGGCGGGCGCACAACCAGTGAGCAGCATCGCCAGCAACGCCAAACAACACAACGAATACAAGCAACAGAAAAAAGTCCGCAAAGTCATACAGGCGCTCCTCGTCGCCGATAGCATTGCAAACTCTGTTCCACTACGGCAGATTGAATGTGTTTGGATTGGGCGGGGCGACCGCGCCCCCTCATTGTTGCGTGACGCCGTCACTCAACAGTGACGAGGTATTTTGCCAGCGGGATCAACAAATCGTGGATGTCGAACGGATGCCAGAAATCCTCGGAGCCGAGCGCGCCGGTGGTGAAGATGGCGCCGCCGAGCACATACGCGTCGTTGCGCATCTCGGCGTCATACCACGCCAGGACGTTCACGTGGCTTTGATGCGCGTCCGGCCCGAGGCCGTTCTTGGGCCACCAATCGCCATACCCCTTCCAGCCGCTGGTGCCGGGGCCGCCGCACGCCGTGCCGCTGACTCCGTCCACCCCCAATTCGCTGATGACGAGTTTGAGATCACCCCAGCCGCGCGGCTTGAGATAGGCCTCCTACCAAAACCGATAACGCAGAGTGAGTGGGCCGGCGGGCACCGTGAGCGCCGGCGCACCGGGGATGATATTGGACTGACCGGTGGAGACGCCACAGGCTAGCGTCGGCGCATTGTACTCGTGCAGATGAAAGATGCCGCCACAACGCCGCGCCGCTTCGAGCGCCGGCAGGAAGTCGGCCA
>JBQTJD010000306.1:0-2974 GCA_052387475.1 Anaerolineales bacterium
CGTACTTGTCCGCCCACGCGGCGGCGGTGAAGAGGTGTTCGAGCGCGGCGTCCACTTCGGCGCGAGCGGTCGCAGCATCGGCACCGGTTTGCTGCGCGATGCGGCGCGCAAACTCATCGGCGCGCGCGGCCATAGTCTCTGCGCGTACGTACACTAGATCCGCGTTCCGGTCTCCGGTGGGTCCGTTCTCACCGCCGGCTGCGGCCCGCGCGGCCTCCACCGCGTTGCGCACGTCCTTCCGGTTCCCCGCGCCCACTTCCCCGATCACATTCCCATGCACGTCGTACACTGTCCGGCTGTATCCACTATCGGGTCGTGCCTGCTTGCCGTTGATGAACATTTTCGCCGTTCGGTCAATTGGCGGATAGCCGATGGCTGATGGCTGATAGCCGATAGCTGCGCCGTTCGCCCCGGCGCGTCGCTTTGCTTTGATGGGCTTGGGTTTTCCATCTGCTATGTGCCATTCGCTATTCGCCCGCTTCACGTACTCCCACAACCCCTCCTTGCCCCCTTCCCTCCCGAAGCCGCTTTCGCGGTAGCCGCCGAAGCCCGAAGCCGCGTCGAAGAGATTGGTGCTGTTGATCCAGATCGTGCCGGCCTTGATCTGCGTGGCGATGTCGAGGGCGAGGTTGATGTCCTCACTCCAAATGCTGGCCGCCAGTCCGAAGCGCGTGTTGTTCGCCAGCTTCACGGCCTCCTCTGGTGTGCGGAACGTCATCGCCGCCAGCACCGGCCCGAAGATTTCGATCTGCGCGATGGTGGAGGCGGGCGCGACGTTGGTGAACAGTGTCGGCGGGTAGAAGTAGCCGTCGGTCGGGCACGACCAGCTTGGCTGCCACATCGTCGCGCCGTCATCCACGCCCTGCTGCACCAGATTTTGAATTTTTTGCAACTGCACCGGCGCGATAATGGCGCCGATGTCCACCGCTTTATCGAGCGGGTCGGCGACGCGCAGCTTCTCCATGCGCGCGCGCAGCTTGGCGTACAGACTCTCCGCCACGCCCTCCTGCACCAGCAAGCGCGATCCCGCGCAGCACACCTGGCCCTGGTTGAACCAGATCGCATCCACCACGCCTTCGACCGCGCTGTCGAGGTCGGCGTCATCAAAAACGATGAACGGCGACTTGCCGCCGAGTTCGAGCGAGAGTTTTTTATCTGTGCCAGCAGTGGCTTTACGGATGATGCGCCCCACGTCGGTGGAACCGGTGAAGGCGATCTTGTCCACATCGGGATGATCGACCAGCGCCGCGCCCGTGCGCCCATCGCCGGTGATGATGTTGACGACGCCCGGCGGCAGGCCCACGTTGGCGCACATCTCCGCGAACAGCAGCGCGGTGAGCGAGGTGAACTCGGCGGGCTTCATCACTACCGTGTTGCCCATCGCCAGCGCGGGCGCGATCTTCCATGAAAGCATGAGCAGCGGGAAGTTCCACGGGATGATCTGCCCGACGACGCCCACCGGCCCGTAGTCGCGCAGCTCGCTGTCCATCAATTGCGCCCAGCCAGCGTGATGATAGAAGTGGCGCGCCACGAGCGGGATGTCGAGGTCGCGCGTCTCGCGAATCGGTTTGCCGTTGTCGAGGGTTTCGAGCACGGCGAACAAACGCGAGTGTTTTTGAATTTGACGAGCGAGCGCATACAGGTAGCGCGCTCGGATGTGGCCCGGCGTTTTGCTCCAGCCCGCAAACGCTTTGCGCGCCGCCTTCACCGCGTCGTTCACAGCCTCGGCCCCGGCCTGCGCCACTTCGCCCAATTTCTTTGCGTTGGCGGGGTTGATCGAGTCGAACCACTCTTTCATGGCCGGGTCGCGCCACTGGTTGTTGATGAACAACTGAAAGCGGCCCTCATGTGCGGCGATCCATTCGAGCGCGGGTTTGGCCGCTTCCGGCGCGAGGCCGTATTCGAGCGTGTGGAGAATTTCAGCAACTTTCATGGCCATACCTTTTCAGCATCGAATTTCGCGAAACCAATTCGTGTTCATTCGCGTAATTCGATGCTGATTATCCCAGCGGTTGATACTGCATCGAGGCGTAGCGCCCGTAGAGGAAGTGTTCGAGCTGGCGCTCGATGTCGTTGAGCAGTGCACTCGCGCCGATGCGGAAGAGATGCGGCTGCATCCACTCCTCGCCCAGTTCTTCTTTCATCAAAATCAGCCAATCGAGGGCTTGCTTGGCGGTGCGGACACCACCCGCCGGTTTGAAGCCGACCTTGTGGCCAGTCTGTTCGTAGTATTCGCGGATGGCTCGTGTCATGACGAGGCTGACCGGCAGCGTGGCGTTCACCGGCTCCTTGCCGGTGGAGGTTTTGATGAAATCCGAACCGGCCTGCATGCACACGTGGCTCGCCCGCATCACATTCTTCAGCGTGCCGAGTTCGCCGGTGGCGAGGATGGACTTCATGTGCGCCGGGCCGCACGCCTCACGAAAGGCTTTCACCTCGTCGTACAGCGCGCGCCAATTCCCCGTCAACACATCTTCGCGTGAAATGACGATGTCAATCTCACGCGCGCCCGCCGCAACCGAGGCTTTGATCTCTGCGATCTTTTGCTCGAAAGGATTGAGGCCTGCGGGGAAGCCGGTGGATACCGCGGCCACCGGGATGCCGGAGCCTTCCAGCGCCTCGACTGCCGTGGGCACTAGTGCATGATAGACGCACACCGCGCCGACCGTCACCGCTTCATCGACCAACCCCAAGCCTTGTGTCAATTCGCGCCGCAACGGCTGGCGCGCTTTGGCGCACAAGCGTTGCACGGCGCCGGGTGTGTCATCGCCGGAGAGCGTTGTCAGGTCAATGGTCTTGATCGCGTGCACGAGCCACGCCGCCTGCCACTCCTTCTTCACTGTGCGCCGCGTGGAGATCGTCGCGGCCCGGCGCTCGACCGCGCTGCGATTGACGCGCACCGCCTCCACCGGGCCGAGGTCAAACTCGGTGCCGGGGTTCCGGGTATGGGTTTGGCTGGCAATTTGAATTGGGG
>JBQTJD010000307.1:0-7839 GCA_052387475.1 Anaerolineales bacterium
TGCTGATACATAGGCATAGACCCACATGAAAGGTCGTTGTGTTAAGGTTGCGACCATAGGGGTATTTTGGCGCTCGAATCCGACTGCTTCGCGACGTAATATCACAGATGGCCGGAATTTCGGGCGAAGAGTGGCGGATCTGCAAATCACAGATACGTCGAATTTCGGGCGAAATCAAAGTGACATTTCAAATGACTGTGTAACCCCAAAGGTTATTGCTATGCTGCCCTTGTCCTCCAAACCCATGCCGCTTTTTGAAACCCGCCTGCTGCGCCGCGCGATTGTGGATTCGTTCAGCAAGCTCGACCCGCGCACGCAACTCAAGAACCCGGTGATGTTCGTGGTGATGGTGGGCGCGGCGCTTTCGACGGTCACGGTTGTTCGCCAACTTTTGGCCGGCGTAGTCTCCGGCTTTGATATTCAGATTGTGCTGTGGCTGTGGTTCACGGTGCTGTTCGCCAACTTCGCCGAAGCGATGGCCGAAGGGCGCGGCAAAGCGCAGGCCGATAGCCTGCGGAAAATGCGCACGACGACGATGGCGAAAAAGCTGGACGAAGGACTAAAGACCAAAGACGAAAGCTGGCTTGCGTTCGTCAATCGTCCTTCGTCGTTCGTCGTTGTGGCCACGGCTGACCTCAAGCGCGGTGATCGGGTGGTGGTCGAGGCTGGCGAGATTATCCCCGGCGACGGCGAGGTCGTCGAAGGCATCGCCAGCGTGGATGAGAGCGCTATCACCGGCGAGTCGGCGCCCGTCATTCGTGAGAGCGGCGGCGACCGCAGCGCCGTCACCGGCGGCACGCGCGTGCTCAGCGACCGCATCATTGTCCGCATCACCTCCGAGCCGGGCGGCACCTTTCTCGACCGGATGATTGCCATGGTCGAGGGCGCGAAGCGGCAGAAGACGCCGAATGAAATCGCGCTGACGATTCTGCTCGCCGCGTTCACGATCATTTTCCTGCTGGCCGTGATCTCGCTCAAACCGTTCGCTACTTTTAGCGAAACGGCCGCCGGGCAGATCGAGCCGAGCACCGTCACCGTTCCGGTGCTGGTCGCGCTGCTCGTCTGCCTCATCCCCACCACCATCGGCGGGCTGCTCTCGGCCATCGGCATCAGCGGGATGGATCGTCTGATCCGCCGCAACGTGCTGGCGACAAGTGGCCGCGCGGTGGAGGCGGCCGGTGATATTGATGTGCTGCTGCTCGACAAGACCGGCACCATCACCTTGGGCAACCGCATGGCCTCGGCCTTCCTGCCCGCGTCCGGCATCACGTCCGAACGACTGGGCGATGCCGCGCAACTGGCCTCGCTGGCGGATGAAACGCCGGAGGGCCGTTCGATTGTGGTGTTGGCGAAGGAGCGCTTCGGCTTACGCGGGCGCGAGGTGGCCGAACCGCATGCCGCCTTTATCCCGTTCACGGCGCAGACGCGCATGAGCGGCGTGGATTTTCCCGCGGTGAACGGCGTGGCTGCGCGCCTCATCCGCAAAGGTGCAGCCGAGGCGGTGAAGGCGCACGTGGATAAACTCGGCGGCGTGTTTCCCAACTCAGTACAACAAGCGGTGGATGATATTGCCCGGCAGGGCGGCACGCCGCTGGTGGTGACCGAGGGAGCCGACGTGCTGGGTGTCGTGCAGCTCAAAGATGTGGTGAAGGGCGGCATCCGTGACCGCTTTGCGCGCTTGCGCGCCATGGGCATCCGCACGGTGATGATTACGGGCGACAACCCGCTCACCGCCGCGGCCATCGCCGCCGAAGCGGGGGTGGATGATTTCATGGCGCAGGCCACCCCCGAGGCCAAGCTCAAACGCATCCGTGAGGAGCAGACCGCCGGGCATTTGGTGGCGATGACGGGCGATGGCACGAACGACGCGCCCGCGCTCGCCCAATCGGATGTAGGCGTGGCGATGAACACCGGCACGCAGGCCGCGCGCGAGGCCGGCAACATGGTGGACCTCGACAGCAACCCGACAAAGCTGATTGAGATCGTAGAGATCGGAAAACAGTTATTGATGACGCGTGGCGCGCTGACGACCTTCAGTATCGCCAACGACGTGGCGAAATATTTCGCCATTATTCCAGCGCTGTTCGGCGCGCTGTATGCGTTGCCCGGCATGCCCGGCCCGCTGGCGGCGCTCAACATCATGAGGCTGGCCTCGCCGCAGAGCGCCATCCTCAGCGCCGTCATCTTCAACGCCCTCATCATCATCGCCCTCATCCCGCTGGCGCTGCGCGGCGTCTCGTATCAACCGATGGGGGCGGGGGCCATCCTGCAACGCAATCTGCTGATCTACGGTGTGGGCGGCATCATCGTGCCCTTCATCGGCATCAAGTTGATTGACGTGCTGCTGGTGGCGCTGCGGTTGGTGTGACAACGGCCCTCACCCCTAATCCCTCCTAAAAAGAGGGATTAGGGGTGAGGGGAACCCAAAAGATAATTCACCATGCTCCCTCAACTTCTCCCGGCCTTTCGCATGTTGCTGGCGCTCACGCTGCTCACCGGCATCGCTTATCCGCTGGCGATGACGGGCCTGGCGCAAGTGCTGTTTCCACGTCAAGCCAATGGTTCGCTCGTTCGCGTCAACGAGACCGTCGTCGGTTCGGAACTAATTGGGCAGGCGCTGGATGACGAGCGTTACTTTTGGCCGCGACCTTCGGCAGTGGGCTACAACCCGCTGCCCTCGGGCGGCAGCAACCTCGGCCCGACGAGCGCAGCGTTGAAAGATGCCGTTGCTGAACGGGAAGCCGCCCTGCGCGCCGCGCACACGCTCGCCACCGGCGCACCCGTCCCAGCGGATTTGTTGCATGCCTCCGGCAGCGGCCTCGATCCACATATCAGCGCGGCAGCGGCGCAACTGCAATTGGAAAGAGTGGCAGCGGCGCGCAATTTCACCGAGGCGCAACGGGGACAACTCTCCGACCTCGTGGCGCAATTCACTGAGCCGCCGCAGTTCGGCCTGTTCGGCCAGTCGCGCGTCAACGTGCTCTTGCTGAATGTGGCGGTGGATGGAATAAAATAGAAGAGTGGAACACCGCCCCGACCCCGACACCCTGCTCGCCGCCGTCCAAAAGGAAGAGGCCAAACAACAACGTGGCAAGCTGAAGATTTTCTTCGGCATGGCGGCGGGCGTGGGCAAGACCTACGCCATGTTGCAGGCCGCGCACGAGCGGCTAACCGAAGGCGTGGATGTCGTCAGCGGGTACGTCGAAACGCATGGTCGCGCCGAAATCGAAGCGCTGCTTGCCGGTCTGCCCCTCGTCGCACGAAAAACCTACGACTATCGCGGCGCAACGCTGACCGAGATGGACCTCGACGCCGTCCTCGCGCGCCGGCCGGCGCTCGTGCTGGTGGATGAGTTCGCGCACACCAACGCCCCCGGTGCGCGCCACCCCAAACGCTATCAGGATGTGCTCGAACTGCTCAACGCGGGCATTGATGTGTACACCACCGTCAACGTGCAGCACCTCGAATCGCGCGCTGACACCGTCCGGCAGATTACCGGAATCACGGTGCATGAAACGCTGCCCGACTCGCTGCTCGAGGCCGCCGACTCGATTGAGTTGATTGACCTCACGCCGGAGGAACTGCGCAAGCGGCTAGTCGAGGGCAAGGTCTACCTCGCCGAGCGCGCCGACCTGGCGGCCCGCAACTTCTTCCGCGTCGGCAACCTCACCGCGCTGCGCGAGATGGCGTTGCGCGCCACCGCCGAGCGCGTCGATCATCAACTACAAGATTACATGCAGTTGAAACAGATCGCCGGCCCATGGAAGAGCGGCGAGCGGTTGATGGTGGCGGTAAGCGTCAGCCCGCTCTCCGAACGGCTGGTGCGCTGGACGCGGCGCATGGCTTACAACCTCGAAGCGCCGTGGCTGGCGGTGTACGTCGAAACGGCAGGCGCGCCTTCAGCCGAGGCGCAGGCCCAACTCGCGCGCAGCCTGGCGTTGGCCCGCGAACTTGGCGGCGAGGTCGTCACCACCGCCGACCCAGACCCGGTGGAGGCGCTGTTGCGCATGGCGCGCCAGCGCAACGTGACGCAAGTAGTAGTCGGCAAGCCGCAGCGCCCCTGGTGGCAGGAGTGGCTGCGCGGCGGCTCGCTCGTCAATCGGCTGGTGCGGGCCAGCGGCGCGATTGATGTGTACGTGGTCTCCGGCGACGAAACGGAAATAGTTCGGCCCGCGCCGTTCATCCGCCCGCAACCCCAATCGAGCGGGAAGCAGTACGCGCTGGCGTTGAGCGTGGTGTTGGCGGTGATCGTCCTCAGCTTTTTGCTCGTACCCCTTATCGACTATCAGTCGGTGGCACTCGTGCTGTTGCTCACCGTCTCAGTGCTGGCCCTGTTCTTCGGGCGCGGGCCGGTGCTGGCGGCAGCGGGCGTCAGCGCGCTGTTATGGAACTTCCTCTTCATCCCGCCGCAGTTCACCTTCACCATCAGCGCGCCCGAGGATGCATTGTTGTTTGGCATGTACTTCATCATCGCCATCGTCACCGGCACGCTCACCTCACGGTTACGGGCGCAGGAACGCGCCACGCGCCAGCGCGAAGAGCGCACCGAGGCGTTGTACGCGTTGACGCGCGACATCGCCCGCGCACTCACCCTCGCCGATGTGCTCAAGACCGCGGTGGAGCAAATCCGGCGTCTGTTTGAGGCCGAAGTGGCGGTGTTGCTGGCGGAGGCTAATGGCCGGCTAGCTCACCATCCACACGCCGCGAGCACGTACCGCATGGATGCGAAAGAATTGAGCGTCGCAGCCTGGGCTTTTCAGAATCGCAAACCCGCCGGGCGCTACACCGACACCCTGCCACTGGCCGAAGGACATTACGTTCCGCTGGTCGCGCCGAGCGGGCCGGTGGGCGTGCTCGGCGTGCGCGCGCCGAACACGCAACGCTGGACGTTGGAGCAGACCGATTTGCTTGAGACCTTTGCCGGGCAGGTGGCGCTCGCCATAGAACGCGAATTGCTCGACGCCGCCGCCGAACGAGCGACGTTGCTCGACGAGTCGGAGCGGTTGTACAAAACGCTGCTCGACTCGGTGTCGCACGAATTGCGCACGCCCCTTGCCGCCATCCTCGGCGCCACCGAGCACATGCGCGAGCAGACTACCGATACCGGTGCGGCCCTGTGGGTGGAAGAGATTCAGGCCGCCACCGAACGCCTGCATCGGCTGGTGGAAAATCTGCTCGATATGACGCGGCTCGAGTCTGGCTTGTTGAAGCTGCGGCGCGAGTGGTGTGACGTGAGTGATCTGGTGAGCGTGGCGGTGAACCGCTCGCGCCCTTGGCTGGCGCAGCACGAGGTGGTTGTAGACGTAGCCGCGAACCTGCCGCTGGTGCAGATGGATTTTGTGTTGATGGAACAGGCGTTGGTGAATCTCCTGCACAACGCCGCCACCTACACACCGCCCGGCACGCGCATCCGGTTGAGCGCCCGCGCCGACGGCGGCGAATTGCTCCTGAGCGTGGCCGACCGCGGTCCCGGCCTGCCGCCCGACAAAGTTGAGCAAATCTTCGAGAAGTTTTATCGCGCGCCCGGCGCGGCAGCGGGCGGCACGGGATTGGGGCTGTCGATTGTGCGCGGCCTGGTCGAAGCCCACGGCGGCGCCATCACCGCCGAGAACCGCGCGCACGGCGGGCTGCGGCTCCTCATCCGGCTGCCACTCGGCACCCCGCCACCCGTCCCAGTCGAGGCGCTCAATGACTGACGGGCCGTTGCTGCTGATCATTGATGATGAAGTGCAGATTCGCCGCTTCCTGCGGGTGAGCCTCGAGGGGCACGGCTATCGCGTGCACGAAGCGGTGACCGGACACGACGGGCTGACGCAGGCCGCCACATTGCGGCCCGACGTCATCGTTTTGGATCTGGGTTTACCCGATATGGATGGGACGGTGGTGCTCAAGCGCCTGCGCGAGTGGAGCCGTGTGCCCGTCATCGTGCTCTCGGCGCGCACGAGCGAGGAGCACAAGATCGCGCTGCTTGATGCCGGTGCGGATGATTATCTGACCAAACCGTTCAGCGCTGGGGAACTAATGGCGCGCTTGCGGGCGGCGCAGCGGCATGCTCTGCCAGTCTTGGATAGCGCGGCCTTTCAAGCTGGGTCTGTGAGTGTAGATTTGTCGCGGCGCATCGTCAAAGTGAACGGCGAATTGGTGAAGCTAACGGTGACCGAATATGCGCTGTTGCGGCTCTTTATCCAACATGCGGGCAAAGTGCTCACGCACACACAAATCCTGCGTGAGGTGTGGGGGCCGGAATACGTGGAAGAAACGCACTACCTGCGCGTGTACGTGGCAAACCTGCGCAAGAAGCTCGAAGCTGATCCGGCTAACCCAAAACTCCTCATCACCGAACCCGGCGTGGGTTATCGCCTCGTCATAGATTGAGTCCACTGCTTTAACGCAAAGGCGCAAAGCCGCAAAGTTTTTCGTGCGAACGAGTTCGCCTGCGTCCTTGCTTCCTCGCGACTTTGCATTAAGGGCAGTTCCCAACCGCCCCCAACCTAACTTTCCCTACAAAACGCAAACATAGATTCGTTAGAGTCGCCAGCATAATCGGGGTATGGCGAATACGGTATCAGTATCGGTAACGCAGGGCCCCGCGCGCATCCTCATCGTAGATGACCACCCCAACACGGCCTCGATGCTGGCCCGCGCGTTGAAAAACTTCAACCGCCCAGTGGAGGTGCTGACGGCCCGCAGCGGCCCGGAGGCGCTGGAGGTATTTGGGCAGGGCCGGGTCGAAGTCCTCATCACGGATTTTATGATGCCCGGCATGAACGGCCTCGAACTCATCGAGAAAGTTCAACGCGGTCGCGGCGAACCATCGCAGATCATCCTGGTCACCGCTTACGACAGCCCCGGCCTGGCGACGACGGCGCGCCGCCTCAAGGTCAATCACTACCTCATCAAGCCCGTGCAGCCGGATAAGATCCGCGACATCGTGGGCAAGGCGCTCGACAATCTCGTGCCGGCTAAGCCTGAGGTCATGCCCGAACTGCCTGCGCCCTCCGCCTTCCGCATCCTCATCGCCGACGACCAATCCGACAACATCCATTTGCTCGCCACGCGCTTGCGTAGCGAGGGCTATGCCTTTGTGACCGCGACCGACGGCGAGGAGACGCTGGCGAAAATCCGCGCCGAGTTGCCCGACCTCGTGCTGCTCGATGTCAACATGCCGAAGAAGAGCGGCTTCGAGGTGCTGGCCGAAATGCGCGCCGATCCCAGGGTCACGCACATCCCGGTGATCGTGCTCACGGCTGCGCGCACCGCCATCCGCGACGTGCGCGAAGGCCTCGGCCTGGGCGCGGACGATTACATCACCAAGCCGTTCGACTGGCGTGAGTTGGCGGCCCGCGTGCGCTCGAAGTTGCGGGTGAAGCACGCCGAAGACATGCTCCGCAAGCGCAATCAGGAATTGAGCCTGCTGCCGGAGATCGGGCAGGATTTGAGCGCCCGTACTGATGTCGAAGATCTATCGGGCATCATCCTCAAGCGCGCCGTCGAGGCGCTGACCGCTGCGCAGGGCAACCTCATCATCTTCAATATTGATAATCAACTCTTTCACAAGACGCACG
The DNA here is from genome assembly GCA_052387475.1 of Anaerolineales bacterium. Classification (GTDB taxonomy): domain Bacteria; phylum Chloroflexota; class Anaerolineae; order Anaerolineales; family UBA6663; genus JANWXR01. Next base: position 7,566 of record JBQTJD010000307.1, read on the forward strand.
TGCTGCGATCATTTGCCGAGTGGCGTTGGGAGGAGGCTCTCAATTGGCTGGTGACGCGCGGGCCGGTGGCGCAGGTGGTCAGCAACGCTCAGGGCCTGTTGCTGGCGGATAGCGAGAGCGTGGCGAATTGGCCTGGGAGCGAGGCTGGCCCCTGCCCGGTGCGCTCGGCGTTGTGCGTGCCAGTGCTCAGCCGGCGCGGCGTCATCGGCGCGTTGTCGCTGGTACACGACCAGGCCCAACATTTCTCGGCGGATCATCTCGCGTTATTGCAGGC
>JBQTJD010000308.1:0-2074 GCA_052387475.1 Anaerolineales bacterium
CGCCAACGCCGCGACGAGGGCGAGCACCATGCCGAGCAGCAACCAATACTCCGTGTTGCGGGCCACGAACTGCACAGAAAGATACGCACTCAGGCTGTAGGGAACAAGCGTCCACACCACCACGCGCAGCACCTCCGCCGCCGATGAGTAGCGCACGCCGAACAGCAGCGTGATCAGCGGCGCGGCGGATATGGTGGCGATAATGGCCACGCCGAGTGAGAGCCCGAGCAAGACCCACGGCGCGCGGCGGGCAGCGAGTGATTGTGGCGTACGCGAGGCGAGTGGAAGTAGCGCGCCCAGCAGCGCGTAATGGCCTAGCTTGAGTCCTTCGACCACACGCGCTGCCGCGGAGTAGAGTCCGGTGAAAGCATCGTCCGTCAACGCTGTGAGCATCAGCACCCCGAGGCGCTGATACACCATCGCTGCCGCCATTAACAACGCCAACGGCAACGCCGCACGCACCACGGCGGCCAGCACGGTTCCATCCCACGCCCACGTCACCGCGAAGCGTGGCACTGCGCGCGCGCACAGCCACGCCACCATCAGCGCCCCACCCATCTGCGCGGCGAGCAGCGCCCACGCCAGCTTTGGCAAATCGGCGCGCGCGTACACGAACAGCCAAACCGCTAGCACCGGTAGCACAGCCACGACGAGGTTGAGCCACAGGAATTGATCCATTCGCTCGTGCGCGCGCAGGGCGGCGCTGAATGGTGTGTACACCGACAGTGGTAAAAGCGCGAGGCTGAACCAGAGCAACAAACCCGGCCCGCTCCACACCCATACCACGCTCAGCCACAGCACCGAGAGCGCCAGTTGCAACCAGATCACTGCGCCCAACAGCGCGGGCGTGGTTCGGTCATCGCGAGCCAACTCGCGAATGATGAGGGTGTCGGTTCCAAAGGTGGTGGCGGCGTTCCCAATGGCGACCAACGCCGCTAGCCACACATACTGGCCAAAGCCGGCCTCGCCGAGCCGTCGCGCGAGCAGTACGCTAAAGGCAACGCTCAACACTTGCGCGCCCACCCGCGCCAGCGCCAGCCAGAGGGAGTTGAGGCTGAGGGCCCTCACAGAGATTGCGGCGGCGCATCCTGGGGCGATTTACGCGCACGCCAGAGAGTCAGGGCCTGCAGAACCGACGAGCCGGATACATACACCAGCCCAATCGCAAACAGCAGCGCATAAAAAGCAATCACCCAATTGCCGAGCGAAGCCGCTAGCAGCGCAGTCCCGGCATTCCACACCACAAACCCGAACTCGGCCCACACCAGCCGATCCAACTGGAGAGGATAGCATCCGCGCAGCCAGACGTGCAGAGATTGGTCGCCCGCCTTCGGTGTGCGTTCGAACGGCCTCGGCGGGCCGAACAATTGCAGGGCCGCCCACAGTGTATTCACCATCATGCCCGCCCCGAAGATCGAGAGAAACAACACCAACGGCAACGCCCGGCGGCTACCCTGCCTCAATCGTCGCTGACCGGCGAGGAATAGCGCGGTCGGGGCCAGCACAGTGAGATTGAACATGTAACCCAGCCCAAACAACGAGAGCACGTCGGGGTATTGCACGGACAACCACAGGATGAAGGGATACAACAGCGAGAGGGCCAGCATCAACAGATGGATACCGTAAGCGGTAAGATGCAGCGTGGCTTGAACTTTGCTCGCCAGCGAGAGCGGGCCAGACCAGACTTGCGGCAATAGACTCCGCGCGCACTGCAAGCTGCCGAGCGCCCAGCGCCGCTGCTGTCGGCGATAAGCCGCAAAGGTCGCCGGCAACTCGGCGGGCACGCGCACCTCGTTCAGGTACAACGCCTCCCACCCGCGCAGAAAGGCGCGATAGGAAAGATCGAGGTCTTCGGTCAGCGTATCGGCGCGCCAGCCTCCAGCCGCCTCCATCGCCGCCCGCCGCCAGACGCCGGCGGTGCCGTTGAAATTGAAGATAAAGCCGCCAGCCGAACGCGCGCCCTGCTCGATGGCAAAGTGCGCGTCAATAGCCAACGCCTGCACACGCGTGAGGAGCGAGTCGGGCGCATTCACGTGCCCCCAGCGAGTCTGCACAAAAGCCAGACGCGGCCGGT
>JBQTJD010000309.1:0-3376 GCA_052387475.1 Anaerolineales bacterium
GTCGAGGCTTCAGCCGGGTCCTTCCGTTCACCGGCTAAAGCCTCGACTCCGAGATTACCGAAGTTGAACGTCAAAACTCATAAGACGATCGGGGAATGACTCAGTGCCAGCCCCAAACGAAGCCAAGACCCGCCTCAAGCTAATTGACCCCGCCCTGCACAAGGCCGGCTGGAACGTGAACGACCGCAGTCAGGTTGGGCTTGAAATCCCAGTGGATGGCTTCGATCCGCAAGCCTGGCACCGGCTGCAAGTGACGCTAAAGGGCATCAAACAAAAAAACGGCATCTACGAAGGCGAGTTGCCTACCGGCATCAGCGACTATGCCCTGTATCGGCCCAACGGCGAAATCATCGCCATCGTCGAAGCGAAGAAGACGAGCATCGATGCCCGCCTCGCTCAGGCCCAGGCCGAGTTCTACGTCGCCGAAATCGAGAAACGCCAGAACTTTCGCCCGTTTGCGTTCATGGCCAATGGCCGCGACATCTATTTCCTCGACGCCGGGCAGGCCAACAAGCGCGAAGTGGCCGGCTTCTTCTCGCTTGATGACTTGGAGAACCTGCTCTACCTCCGCCGCAACCGCCAGCCACTCAACGCCCTCCCCATCAATCTGGCGATCACCAATCGCGCCTATCAACAGGAAGCCATCCGCCGCGTGTGCGAAGCATTTGAGCGAGGCCAGCGCCGCGCCTTGCTCGTCATGGCCACCGGCACCGGCAAGACACGCACAGCTATGTCGCTGGTGGATGTGTTTTTCAAAGCCAATCAGGCCCGGCGCATCCTCTTCGTCGCCGACCGCGATGCGTTGGTGGAACAATCCATCAACAAAGGCTTCAAGAAGTTCATCGCCAACGAACCGTGCCAGCGCGTGTATTCCGGCAAGGTAGACCTTACCAAACGGCTCTTTGCCGTCACACTGCAAACACTGAGCAATTGCTACGCCGATTTCTCGCCCGCTTTCTTCGACCTCATCATCTTTGACGAAGTCCACCGTTCCATCTTCAACAAGTGGAACGACGTACTCGACTATTTCGATGGGCGGATGGTGGGCCTGACCGCGACGCCCGCCGACTTCATCGAGCGCAACACGTTTCTGGAGTTCGAATGTCCGGGCGGCATCCCCACCTACCTGTATACGTACCGGCAGGCTGTACAAGAGAAATATCTGGTGGACTTCAGCCTGTACAAGGCCCAGACCAAGTTCCAGCGCGAGGGCATTCGCGGGGTTGACCTGACCGAAGAAGAACGCAACCAGCTCATCGAACAGGGTCACGATCCGGATAACATCGACTACTCCGGCACAGACCTTGAGAAGGAAGTCAGCAACAAAGATACCCTGCGCCGGCAGTGGCAGGAGATCATGGATCAATGCTACAAGGATCAATCCGGCCAACTGCCCGGCAAGACCATCGTCTTCGCCATGACGCAGGATCATGCCCTGCGGCTGGAAGACGCCTTCAACGAAACCTTCCCGCAGTATCCCGGCCTGGCGCGGGTGATCACGCACACCTCCAACTACAAAGGCAAGCTCATCGAGAACTTCGAGAAGGAAAACCTGCCCCGCATCGCCATCACCGTGGATTTGCTCGAGACCGGGGTGGACATCCCCGAAGTCGTCAACCTGGTTTTCATGCGCCCGGTGCAATCGCGCATCAAGCTCGAGCAGATGATCGGGCGCGGCACGCGCAGCCAGGAAGCGTGCCTGTATCTCGACCGGCTGCCCGAAGGCCGCAAGAAAGAATTCCTCATCATTGATTTCTGGGAGAACGAGTTCAACAAAGCGCCCGAGAAGGAAATCGCGCAGAGCCTGCCGGTGCTGGTCTCGCTCTTCAACACCCGGCTCAACCTGCTGGAGCAATGGCTTGACGACCCGTACTCGGACGAATTCAAGCGCACCGTCGCCGATCTGCGCGCGCAGGTCGCCTTGCTCCCAACTGACTCGCTCACCATCCGCAAGGTGCTGCCCGACATCGAAATGGCGTGGCACGATGACTTCTGGCGCTATGTGACGCAGGAGAAGGTGGATTTCCTTCGGCTGCGCGTCGGCCCGCTGCTGCGCTACGCCACGTGTTCCGATGTGCCGGCGGTGACGTTTACGAGCAAGATCGAAAGGCTCAAGTTGCAAATCGCCACCCACCGAGACCCTTCGACCACCGCCAGTTCCATCGCCGAGGATGCGGGCCGGTTGAAAGATTCGGTGCTCAACACGCCGGAACAGGTAGCGGCGCGAGACTTCTGCCTGACGCCCGAGTTGCTGACCGCCACGCCGGATAAATTGACTCAGGTGATTGATGTGCTATCCGAGCGCATGAAAGCCCGCAGCGACCGGCCCAATACCTTTATCAACATTGACCTGCGCGATGTCATCGCCCTCAACGGCTACATCATGCTCAAGGGTGGCACCGAGCGGGTGTACATCAAGGATTATCGCGAGCGAGTCGAGCAGCGCGTGCTGGAGTTAATCGGCAGCCACCCCACCATTGACGCCATCAGCCAGGGGCGCACGGTCAGCGACCGGCAATTGATCGAGTTGGAGCGCACTTTGCGGGAGACATTGGGCGGCAGCGATGTGGAACTGGCCGAAGAGAATATCCGCAAGGCCTTTGGCATCAAGGTGGGGAGCCTGATCGAGTTCCTGCGCCGCCAACTCGACCTCGACGCTCTCCCCGACTACGCCGACATCGTTCGCCGCCAGTTTGCCGAATACATCGCCGCCCATCCGTTCAACGCCAACCAAACGCTATTTCTGCGGGCGCTGCAAAACGTCTTTCTGCAAAAGCGCCGCCTATCCCTGCCCGACTTGTATGACCCGCCGCTCACAAGTTTCGGAGAAGATGCGGTGGAACGCTGGTTCACGCCGGAACAAGTAGATGACCTTCTGGCCTTCACCGAACGGCTGGCAGTATAAAATTAGGGCTGAGGAGTAATCACAATGAATCCCAACCAATTGCTCAAAACAAAACGAGCAGAGATCCTCCGGATCGCCGCTCGGCATGGCGCACGCAATGTGCGCGTCTTTGGCTCGACGGCTCGCGGGCAGGCCCGTCCCAACAGCGATTTGGATTTGCTGGTGGAGTTTGAGCCGGGCCGGACATTGCTCGATCACATTGGGTTGATCCAAGAGTTGGAAGAGACGTTGGGTTGCAAGGTGGATGTGGTGACGGAACAAGCCCTGCACCGTCAAATCCGGGCGCAGGTGATGGCGCAGGCCATTGCGCTATGAAGGCCAGAGACCCTTAGGGTCTGCGACGACATGCTCACCGACCCAAAACTCAAATCACAAGTAGACCTATTGTGGGACAAGCTGTGGACGGGCGGTCTTTCCAACCCGCTCGATGCCATCGAGCAGATTTGCTTTCTGCTCTTTCTCAAACGGCTG
>JBQTJD010000310.1:0-2728 GCA_052387475.1 Anaerolineales bacterium
GGCGTTCTCCCCTCTCCCAGCGGGAGAGGGGCCGGGGGTGAGGGCGAGCCATGAAATGCCGCAAGTGTGGTTCGACCGCCGTCATCAACATGCGCCAGCACAAACTGGCGCTGTGCAGCGAGCATTATCTCGAGTGGCTGCCCGAACAAGTCGAGCGCTTCATCGAAAAATATAAAATGTTCACCCGCGACGAGAAGGTGCTGGTCGCGGTTTCCGGCGGCAAGGACTCGCTCGGGCTATGGGACATTCTGCATCGGCTGGGCTACCGCACCGAGGGGCTGTACATCGGCCTCGGCATCGAGCAGGATTACTCCGACGAGTCGCGCCGGTTGAGCGAGCAGTTCGCCGCCGCGCGCGGGCTGACGCTGCACATCGTGGATGTGCAGGAAAAGTTCGGCGCAACCATCCCGGAGTTGAGCGTGATCAGCAATCGTGGGCGCGGCAAGCCGTGTTCGGTGTGCGGATTGAACAAACGCTACATCATGAACCGCGCCGCGCTCGAAGGCGGCTTCGATGCGCTGGTGACCGGCCACAACCTCGATGATGAAGTGGCGGTGTTGATGCAAAACACCATTAATTGGGCGGGCGGATACCTCGCGCGGCAGGCGCCTGTGCTGCTCGCACACGATGGCCTCAGCCGCAAAGTCAAACCGCTGTGCCGCATCTACGAGCGTGAGATGACGGCTTATTGTTTGGTGCGCGGCATCGAGTACATCTACGAGGAATGCCCGCACGCGGAAGGCTCCTCCACCATCTACTACAAAGAAATCCTCAACAAGATGGAAGGCGACCGGCCCGGCGCGAAGTTGCAGTTCTACATCAGCTTTCTGCAGGCGAAGGAGAATGGCCTGTTCGCCAACGCCGAAGCGCACGTAGACCTGCACCCGTGCGAGCGTTGCGGCCAGCCCACCTCCGCGCCCGGCGACTGTGCGTGGTGCCGGATGTGGGACAAGGTGCGGCTGGTGAAAAAGACGGTCACGCCGCAGCCAGAGGCGGTGGTGATGTTGGCGGGCAGCGGGCACTAAGCCCGGCCCCAAGTTTCAGCGGAGGGTGCGATGACTCTCACAGAAGTGCTCGAACGGTGCAAGGCCGTTCTCGAAAGCCAATATCAGTCGCAGTTCAAGGGTTTGATTCTGTTTGGCTCCACTGCGCGCCGGCAGCCAGGCCCGACCAGCGACATTGACCTACTGGTGTTGCTCAACCAGCCCTTTGATTATTTTCGTGAGTTGCGCACCATCGTCGAACTGCTCTACCCTATTCAACTGGAATGTGACCGGCTGATTTCGGCCAAGCCTGCGGACTGGGAAGATTATGAGCGCGGAGCCATTCAGCTCTACCGCAACGCCAAGCGCGAGGGAGTGCCGGTGTGACCTCGCCCATCGGCGCGGAGGTAGCGGCCACGCTCGAACGGGCCGAGAAATCCATCCAGGCCGCACGACAACTGGCAGCGGGCGGCTTCTTTGATTTTTCCGCGTCGCGCGCGTATTACGCCGCCTTCTATATCGCCACCGCTGCACTCATGCATGAGGGCGTGGAACTGAGCAAGCACAGCGCGGTAATCGCCTCGATTCATCAGCACTTCGTCAAGACTGGCCGATTGAGCCAAGAACAAGGAAAGGTGTTGAACTGGCTGTTTGAATTGAGAGGCGTGGGTGATTATGGCGGGACGGCGCACGTCTCCCGCGAGGAAGCTGATCGCGCCATCGAGGCCGCTGACAAGTTCGTGAGGGCAGCAAAACTCTTACTGCAATGACACCGGGAATAGAGTTTGATTTCACACCCGCCCCTCTCCCCGCGGGAGTGGGGCCGGGGGTGAGGGCGAAGTTCTGGCTAGTCACTGTTGGGCAGACCTCCGCGTTCTTTTACCACACGGTACGCCATGAATACTAGCCACAGTGAACAAGCTGATGACGAAATTCCAGAAGGCTATGAGCCGATAGAGGAATGCCTCTTAGGTGAAGCGGATAACAAATTTCAAGAAGCCCACTACTTCATCGAACAGATGATGACGGAATACCATAAACCAGAGCCGTTTCGCTTTAGCTTAAACGCCTTCTTACAAGCTCTCCGCAGTGTAACTTTTTTCTTGCAAAACAATTGTCAGACTACGAGGGCTTTGATGAGTGGTATGCTGAACAACAGGAAATAATGCGGAAAGACGAACTTCTCCGCAAGTTTGTCGAAGGACGTAATATTGTTGTCAAACAAAGAAATCTGACGATAAAAAGTAGGGCTCATATAGGCGTCTTTGCGTACAGGGAACTGAAAATGGGATTGGCTATGCCTGTGCCAACCCATCTGCCTTCCTGGTACATTCTGCAGGAGATGGCACCCAAGCCCAACTTACTCTTGCCCGAACATCCCTTCATTGGCGAAGAATACGGCGTTCAAAGAGAGTGGTTTGCTGAAGAACTTGGTGAGGAAAATGTAGTCACCCTATGCGATTTAGCGTGGGTAAAGATTAGCTCGGTACTTCGTTCCGCGCACAAGTTTATCGGCTTGGACACTCGCACGCCCAAACCGCATGGGCACGACCCTAAGAAATGCAATCTGCTTACGGAGACCGACCTTGACCCATCTTTGCCTGATAAATGGGGCTGGACAGAGTCGGAATAATTCAAATAGACCCGCGTGAGCAGGTGATGCGTGGCGTCAGGCCGCCAGATTGATAGCTGTATGTCTTACAACTACTACGGATCACGGCGCCCAAACGTGGCCCTCATGATTC
>JBQTJD010000311.1:0-5303 GCA_052387475.1 Anaerolineales bacterium
CTGGGGAGGAGTTGAACGGTCTTCTTGCCTAGATCCAGCAGCAGAGTGACTTCGGTGAACAATACACGGGGTAGGGCGATTTCGACTTTCGTGAGGTCGGGAGAATGCTGGCGCGCATTAGCCAGGCCGATGCGGCCCAGCGTATCCAGCCGCTCACGGCACAACTGATGGCCGATGATGTGCGCGTTCGGAAAGAGTGAATTGCCGTTGGTATGATCGGCGTGATAGTGGGTGTTGATGATGTACTTCACCCGCGCCCCGAGCCGATGCTCGATAAAGTCCTTGATTTGCAGCGTCTCGGAGGGGAAGGCGAGCGTGTCGATGAGCACCGCGCCCTCGCCAAAGATGACGGCCCCCGCCGTGACCTGCGCATACTGGTCGCTGGTAAATACGTAGATGTCTTCCGAAACCCGTTCACGAAGCATGTAACCCCTCGCAGTGGTCGTGGTCTGGGCGCTGATATAGCACACCTCCTGAGGGCAAGTCAAGAAATCGAGAAAAAGTCGAACATCCGGGCTGTTTTATTGTCGCCTTGCCGGTTGACTCGGCGGGTGATAGCATCTTCGCGGCTCAGGGGCAGGCCCTGACCGAAGAATAGCAAGGAGAATCAATAATGGCATTACCCGAAACCCCCGCCGTCACGGCCCCGGCTGAAGCTCAGGCTTATTGCGTGAAGTGCAAAGCCACCCGCAAGATGGTCAACCCCGAAGTGACGACCGTGAAGAACGGCAAGAACGCACTCAAAGGGAAGTGTGAGGTGTGCGGCACGACGATGATGAAGTTCCTCGGCGGGAAGAAGAAGGAAGCCGACGCGGCCCCGGCCCCAGCGGCGTAACGGGCGGTTGTGCCGATCCGGCAACGAAAACGGCCTCCAATGCGGAGGCCGTTTTCGTTTGTTGGGCGACCGGCGAACGGCAGTGCCGTTCGCTTAAGCGAAGCGCACCGCGCTTCGCCGTCGCCCCTACTCGCGTTCACCCACGGTTACCTTCGATTCCGTCACCTGCCCACCGCGCACGATGCGGACGGAGACTGTCTGGCCCACGGTGCTCGGGCCGAGCGCCGCTTGCAGGGCCTCGATGCCGGCCACCGGCTGCCCGCCAATCCCGATAATGACATCGCCTTGCAGCAGACCGCTCTTCTCCGCAGGGCTGTCTTTCTCCACGCCGATCACCATCAGGCCAGACTGTTGCCCCGCCTGCGCGGCCACCGCTTCGGGCAGCGCCACCGGCTGGGTGCTCACGCCAAGGTAGCCGCGCTTGATGTGGCCGTGTTGTCGCAGGGCGTCGGCCACTTTGCGCGCCGCCGCCACGGGAACCGCCACGCTCGCGCCCCGCGCCAGCGCGCTGCTGTTAATCCCGACCACCCGCCCGCTGGCATCCACCAGTGGGCCGCCACTGAAACCGGGGAACATGGTCACATCGGTTTGAATATAGGCCTCGAGGTGGCGGAATTGGCCTTTCACCGGCCCGCCAGCAGATACAACGTTGCTGACCGCGGCTTGCAAGTCCTCCGGGCGGCCCAGCGCAATCACCAAATGCCCGACCTTTGCCTCAGCGAAAGTAGGCACGGCCAGACCTGTCTTCTCGATTTTGAGCAGGGCCAAATCGCTGGAGGCATCGCGACCAAGCAGCTTGGCGCTGTGCGTGCTGCCATCGGCCAGCGTGACGTTGAGGTTATCGTCGCGCTGCACCACGTGGTCGGCGGTGAGGATTTCGCCATCCGCGCTCCACACAATGCCGGTGGCCGGAATGCGACCGCGCGCATCCACCGTCACGGTGCTGCGGCCCGCCGTCTCAACTGCCGCTGCCAATCCATCGGAAAATTCTTGCAGGTTCATTGTCTCACTCCCATTGATTGATTTCGATGCTGGCACGATAGCACACCGGCTTGGCGCAGGCCCTCACCCGTCCCGGTATCGGATAGGCTAACCGATTGGGTGGGGCATGTGACGAGTGGCAAGGGGCGGGTGATGGAACGTCGCCACATGCCACCTGTCACTTGCCACCGCATTGATGTTCACACTGAGATGAGGCCCCTACGAATCGCGCTCGCCACCGCCTCCGCCCGCGAGGCCGCGCCGAGTTTGCTCATGGCTCCGCTGAGATGAAACTTGACGGTGTGCTCGCTGATGCCGAGCTTGATGGCGATGGCTTTGTTCGTCTGACCGGCAGCCACCCCGCGCAGAACATCGGCCTCGCGCGGCGAAAGGGTGATGGGAGTCGCCTCGCCGCGCAGTTGTTCGAGCAGCGCTGCAGTGGCGGCTGAGGGTACGATGGTTTCGCCAGCGGCGACATCGGCCAGGGCTTCGGCGAGTTCGGCGCTAGTGACTGTCTTCGGCAGGCAACCGCGCGCACCGGCTTGGAGCGCGGCGAGCATTCTCCCGTTGGCACCCGGCTCCGCCAGCGCGAGCACGGCGACCCCGGAGGCCTCGCGCCGCAAACGCCACAGCCCGCTCAATTCTTCGTCCGCTTCCAGCGCGAGGTCATACACAATCGCCTGCGGGTGGGCCGATTGCGCCCACTCCACAGTAGCGGCCACTGAGTCGGCTTCACCGATGATGTTCATTCCGGCTGTATCTTGCAACAAAACGCGCAACCCGGCGCGCATGGCCGGGTACGGGGAGGCGATGAGGAGACGAGGCATGGCGGGATTGTACGCCCGAACGTATTGGTGTTGTGTTAGCGTCTACGTGCGACGTACTTTAAGCAACGAGTGGTGTTCTTTGCCGCTGTTGCCAGCGTCGCACGTATAATGCGGGCATGTCCACCCTAAAGCTCATGGCCGTTTTTCCGCACCCCGATGATGAGACGCTCGGCCTCGGCTCCACGCTGGCGAAGTATGCGGCGGAGGGCGTCGAGACTTACCTCCTGTGCGCGACACGGGGCGAACGCGGTTGGGCGGGTGATCCGAAGGATGACCCCGGCCTTACGGGGTTGGGTCAAATCCGCGCCGCCGAACTCCAGGCAGCCGCGCGCGTGCTCGGCCTGCACGAAGTGACGCTGCTCGATTACATTGACGGCGACGTTGATCAAGCTGACCCGGCCCGACTTATCGCGGAGATCGTTCAGCACGTGCGGCGCGTGCAGCCACAGGTCGTCGTCACCTTTCCGCCGGACGGCAACTACGGCCACCCCGATCACATCGCGTTGTCGCAATTCACCACGGCCGCCCTCGTCTGCGCGGCGGACGCCAGTTACACCGACTCGGCGCAACAGCCAGCGCATCGCGTAAGCAAGTTGTATTACATGGTGGATGCTAAGTCGATGGTGGAACTGCTGCAAAAAGAGTTTGGCTTCGACATTCGCATGGCGGTGGATGGTGTGGAGCGCAACTGGGTGGCGTGGGAGCCGTGGGCAGTGACGACCCGGCTTGACACGGCAGAACACTGGCATACCGTCGTCGCGGCCATGCGCTGCCATCAATCGCAACTGCCCTCGCTGGGCGACATGCCCAACTGGCCGGAAGAAATTCAGCGCAAAGTCTGGGCACACGGCACGTTCTATCGCGCGTATAGCCTCGTCAACGGTGGTCGTCGCGTGGAGACCGACCTGTTCGAGGGCTTGCGTTGATCCGTCACTCGTCACTTCGTCCCCCTTCACCTTTATGCCCCTCACCCTGCCCTCAAAACTCGAACTGAGCACTATTCGCGAACTGATTGACTTCCAGCGGCTGCGCGTGCTGGAGGTCGGCGCGGGCGATGGGCGGTTGAGCGTTCCCTTCGCGGCGGAGGCCGAGCAGTGGATTGCCATTGACCCGGATGGCGATGAGGTGCGACTGGCGGCGCGCGATTTGAATAGGGCAGCGCGCATCTCTCTCGGCGATGCGCGCCAGTTGAGCTTCCCCGACGAGTCGTTCGACCTAGTCTTCTTCACCTGGTCGTTGTGTTGACTCCCTCACCCAGACATGGCCGCGGCGGTCGCCGAGGCGCACCGGGTGCTGCGGGCGGGCGGGCTGCTGCTCGACCTCCATCCCACCGACGAGCCGTCGTTTCTGCAAGTGTGGGTCGCCACCACAAAAGATGGCGCGATTGATGTGGACGCGGCCAACCTCGAAGCGGTGGTTCGCACCCACCTCGGCCCACTGGAACATGACACCGAGACGCGCAGAGATTTCACCGCCGCGACGGATGCGTTAGTAGACTCGCTCGACCGCTTCTTCGACCTCGCCGCCGTGAAAACCTTCGAGTATCAATATTTTTTTGACACACTGGATGAGCTGACCGATTACCTGGAGGACAACCACGAGCACGCCCACGCCAGCGACGAACTTCTGGAGCAGGCTGCGCTCGTCATGCACCGCGCCCCCAACCCGCCCAAACTCGTCATCATCCAGCGCACGGTGGTGTCAGCGCTGAGGAAGATTTGAGTTACTTCAGCGGTTATGCAATTGCTCCAACTGTCATTCCGAGCCGCATAAGCGCAGCGACGTTTCGCGGCGAGGAATCTCTACGGTCAGCCAGAGATTCCGCGTTCTGCGAACGACCGCTTCGCTCGGAATGACGGACTTCTATTGAATAAGGCCACGCAGCGCCCAACGTTATGCGACGGTAAACCAATGGTGATGGCCCGTTAACCGGGCGGTAAACGTCGTCGCGTACGCTTGGGGTATGTCCACGCGAACCTTTCGTCTTCTCTTCGGCGCTTTCGTCATCTCACTCGCCGCGTGCGCCACACCGACGCCGGTGAGCGAGGTCACGCCCACAGCCACTGCAACGCGCACCCGCCCTCCGACCGAAACCCTGACGCCGCGCCCGACGAACACACCCCTGCCGCCGCCCACCTTCACGCCCGCCACCCCAGTGGCCGACGCAAGCCGCTACCAGTTGGTGGCGTGGGATGCTGAGAGGGCGAATGAAATCATTGCTCAAATAAGGAATTATCCGAACACACAAGTCAATTTAAGTAAGGCTAGCTTCTACGAAGTAGTCTACTACTATGAGCTATTTCGATTTTCTGTACTCGCACAATTGGAGGCTTTGATTCGTTATCCCGACGTCCCACAGTCTGAGAATTGGCGATGGAATCTCGGCTACGACATGGCTCAGGCTTTTCATGCCCACCTGAAAAGACAAAAGCTATACAGTATTTCGGACAACTGATTGTTGTGGCTCTCAATTCCAAACTCGTAACAGTACGAAACCTTGAGAGTTGGTTCAATAACAAGCAATCCAACATCAAAATACGGTAGTGTCCCTGTAACGTGTGAAAGGCTGTTCAGGCTGAACGACGCGGCAGTTATCCTCGACTTGTTCGAGGAGCTGCCGGATGGACTACACAACTTGTTACTGTCGCAACCTGGAGTGT
>JBQTJD010000312.1:0-1601 GCA_052387475.1 Anaerolineales bacterium
CATGGCGCGACACAACTCACGGCGGAGGATCGCTTCTCCGGGCAGGTGGGCGTTGATCTTTCGGAGGAGGGCCGCCGGCAGGTGCAACATCTCGCGGTGCGGTTGGCCGATGACAAAGTCACCGCCATCTACGCCAGCCCGCTCAGCCGCACGATGGATACCGCCCGCCTGCTCGCCGAGCCGCACGGCCACACGCCGATCGCGCGCGATGGTTTGCGCGAGATCAGTCATGGGCGCTGGGAGGGGCTGACGCGCAAAGAAGTGGAGGCCAGTTTCCCGGAAGAGTACGCCGGGTGGGAGATGGATCCGTTCACCTTCGCGCCGCAGGGCGGCGAGAGCGGTGTGCAGGTGCTGGCCCGCGCCCTGCCCATCATCCGCGAGATCGTCACCGCGCACGAGGGACAGAACGTGCTGGTGGTGTCGCACAAGGCCACGCTACGTTTGCTCATCAGCAGCTTGCTCGGCTTCGATGCGCGCGGCTATCGCGACCGGCTCGATCAAGCGCCGGCGTGCCTCAACATCCTCGACTTCAAAGACCCGGTGCGCGCGCGGCTGATGTTGTTCAACGACATTTCCCACTATGCCGACCAGCCGCGCCGGCCGCACGCGCATCTTTCAAAGTGGTGGGATGGAGGCAGTGAAGGGACAGTGCGGTAGGTTGGAAATTTCGATCTGCGCATGATGCATTGAGGATTTACGCAGTTGAACCTGTCACCCTGAGCGCGTCTGCGCAGTCTTGTATTTGCGGATCCGTTGGCGCGCGAAGGGCCTCTATCCGAATAATAGAGATTCTTCGCCGCGGCGCGGCTCAGAATGACATTACTCATCTTACGAAGGCCGTCACTCCCGCGAAAGCAGGAGTCCACCACCGGCGGTGTGGATACCCGCTCCCCATTTGCATGGGGACAAGCTTCGCGGGTATGACGTTAAAGCCGCAAAGGCTCATGCCAATTCAAAATGCATAAGGTGAGTGACATTATCGACAGGAGGCCATCCATGTTCCGCAAGTTGATCACGGCGCTGCTCGCGCTCACGGTAGTTGGTTGCCAGACCAGCAGCCCCACCCCGCCCCCGACCGCCCAGGTCTCAAGCGTCACGCCCGCGCCGCCTGTGCCGCCCACCGCAACCTCGCTCGCCGAAGGGCTACCCATCCGTCTGGCCACACCGGACCCATCGCCGAATTGTCCCGAGCACTACCCGTGGTTTTTCAACAACACGGCCAACGAATGCGCCACGACGGTGCTGAACACATGGGGCGTCTTGCAGTGGTTCGAGCGCGGACTGATGGTGTGGTTTCAGGAAGGGGGCCGCACGTACCTCCTGTTGGAGGATGGCTCACTGTTCAAGCCTTACGTCGAAGCGACCGATGCCGCGAATTCGCCTTTGCCCGAGACTGACCCGAACATTGTGCCGCCGGACGGTCGCTATCAACCGGTGCTCGGTTTTGGCAAGTTCTGGCGCGGGCAGGTGCCTGGCTACGAGTGGGTACGTGAGCGGCTGGGCTGGGCGACCGCCCCGGAGGTTGGGTATTCGGCGCTGTTGCAGTGCAACAACACCCTCAGCGAGGCCGCGCGTTGCTACTTCACCGGCCCGCGCGACGA
>JBQTJD010000313.1:0-24249 GCA_052387475.1 Anaerolineales bacterium
CAACCGCGTCGCCCACCGGGCATCGCCTTGGTGCCCACCATGACCCTCGGACTTGCCGGATGAACCACTTAGTACTGAAATCACGTGGGAACGGGAACCAGGATGCACCTTGGCTCGATGGCACCAGCACAGGTTGTGGTCTTGCTTTGAGGAGGCGTTGACGCCACAATACGCTCTGTGCGGCTTGAGGCAAGTCGGCGGGATCCTCGGCTTCTCGCGGGCGGGAATACCGCCTGAGGTATGGCTGGATGCACCTGACCTGGCTAACGCCTCGTTCAATTACTGAGTTTGCCTCGCGCAGGTGCAGGGAGGCGAGCGAGTCGCCCTTTATCCGCCCGGCGGGTGATGCTCACGTTGGACAGATTACCTTACTCAAAGTTTGAATGGATGACAAATACCACACGTGATTTTGTAACAGTTCTTCCAGGACATAAAATGGTCGTAGCACCTTCTGCGCCGCATGCCAGCTTCACCAGAATGGAGTCGGGCGTCTGGATTGCCGAGTTTGGCCCCAGTGTTGAGCATGAACGTCCCTTCAATACCACTGAGAATGCACTGCGTCGTGATTTGAGAGTACCTGTTATTTGGAATATTCAAACTCAGGCTTTGGTCGATTGGATGGCGTCTATACCAACACTCACTACTCGGCTGGCACGAGGCTAACTGTTCGTTATGCGCGAATATAGGAGATGTTTATGCAGTCCAGTATCAACCGAATACTCACCACTCACGCAGGAAGTCTGCCCCGACCACAATCCCTGACTCAACTCCTCACCTCTAAATTTGCCGGTTCGGCAGTGGATGAGGTAGTCCTAACCCAGGTCGCCGAAGAAGCCGCACGCGCGAGTATCGCCAGGCAGATCGAGGCGGGGTTAGACATCATCAACAACGGTGAGATGGGGCGGGAAAGTTTCTTCTCCTACATCCAACACCGCATGACCGGATTCGGTGGGACGAGTACCCGCCCGATCATGGCCGATATTACTAAATATCCCGGCGCGCTTGAACGCCGCCGCCAGGTGATGGGAACCGCTGAACGCGTGGATTTGCTCCGGGCCCCGAAAGCCATCGGACCGATCCATTACATTAACCCCACTCCGATTGAGGAAGAATGTCGCCAACTTCGACAATTGTTGAGCGAGAAAGGCAGCGGGTTTACTGAAGCATTCATCTCCGCCCCTTCGCCCGGCATCATCGCCGCTGCAATGCAAAATGAGCATTACGAAAACTTGGAAGCCTATGTGAACGCCCTTGCCGAGGCCCTCCGCACAGAATACACCACGATCGCCAATTCCGGCTTTATTCTGCAAATTGACGCCCCTGACCTCGCTCTTGAACGTCATACACTCTTTCAAGACAAACCCCTTTCGGATTTTTTAGAGTTTGCCCGAATTGTAGTTTCGGCGGTTAATCGTGCCCTTCAAGGAGTCCCCAAAGAGCAGGTGCGTCTACATGTTTGTTGGGGAAATTACGAAGGCCCGCACGATTTGGATGTCCCCCTCGAAGACATCTGGCCGGGTGTTTCGCAAATGAGCGTGGGCGCGATTATGCTCTCGATGGCCAACCCCCGTCATGCGCACGAATACCGCCTGTTCGCCGAACCGGGTTTCCTCGGCGACAAACTCTTGATCTCTGGCGTGATCGAGACCACTACGAACTACATCGAACACCCCCAAGTCGTCGCTGACCGGATCGAACGCATTGCCAACGCAGTGGATGATCCTCACCGCATCATCGCCGGGACAGACTGCGGATTCGAAACGGCGGCTGGCTCAAAGATGGTCGTTCCCGAGGTGGTGTGGGCGAAGTTGAAATCATTGTCCCAAGGCGCGGCGATTGCGTCGAAACGACTATTGGGCTAGCGCTACGTCCCAGGTGACCACGGATTGGGGGCATGGTAATTGATGCCCGTCATCACCTCGATGATTGTGGGCCTATTGGCCATCAACCCTCGTCGGATAGCTTCCCTGATCTCCGCTGGGTTCTCGACTCGAATCCCCAAACATCCCATTTCCTGTGCAATACGGGAGAAGTTCACAGACTCAAACCGATATAACTCTTCGGGCGAGCCATTCCGACCGGAATATATCTTTTCAATGTCTGGGATGCCTTGCGCCAGCCCGTTATTGTTGTTCACAATCGTCACTGTATTGATGTTGAACCGCCGCGCGGTTTCCATCTCAGCCAGGTGATACCAGACTCCCCCATCTCCCGTAAAACAGATCACCGGCCTGTCCGGGACGGCACACTTGACCCCCAACGCTGCGGGGAAAGCCCAACCCAGTGACCCGGCTGCCCGTAGATAAGTTTGTTCTGGATGGGTTAGGTACACCATCGTTGCCGTCCAAATGGCAGAGTAGCCCGTGTCTGAGACCAGAACGGCGTTTTCGGGTAGGGCCTCGGTCAATTCTTTACACAGCCGTTCCGGGCGAATGGGAAGGGCATCCGATTGGCGCAGGGGTTCGATTTCATCGCGCCAGGCTTGAACAAGTTGATGCCCGCGCTGGAGCCACATTTCATTTTCACGTTTATTCGGAAATGCCTGAAATAATTTCGCTACGGCCTTTTTCGCATCACCCACCACCCCAAGCGCTCCGACATAACTGCGTCCGATTTCGGCGGCATTAATGTCAATCTGAATAACGGACGTGCCCACCGCGGGAACGGTGTAGGTATGGGTGACTTGGTCGCCAGTGTTACTGCCAATGTAAATCACCAAATCCGCTTCGAACACAACCTGATTCGCACAACGCGCTGAATACGAACCGACAACGCCCACACTCAGCGGGTGAGCATCCAAAATCGTTCCTTTGCCGTTGACGGAGGTAGCGACCGGGATGGATAAATGTTCAGCCAGGGCAACCACTTCTGCCTGGGCCGACGATAATCTCACACCTCCCCCCACGACAATGACCGGGCGCTGGGCCGCCGTGATAGCTTGCGCCGCTAGTTGGATTTCCGCTTGATCAGGTTCCGGGCGGTAGGCCGGATAACGAGTAAACTTTTCCTCTACCCGAACCGGAAAATTTCCGCTCGCGTCTTCCAACAAGCGCCCGTTATGCCCTAATAAGTCGAGATGCACAGGGGCCGGAGTGTTTGTGGTTGCTTCCCGAAACGCCTGCCGGAGTTGGAAGGGGAGTTGAGCAGATACTGAGACTTCGACGTTGTATTTTGTGACCGGCTCGAAGAGCGGGTGGTGGTCAATTTCCTGATAGGCATGGCGGTATTGCAGAATCGGCGGTTTTTTTCCCGTGAGGGCGATAACAGGCGAACACCCCAGCCAGGCA
This sequence comes from Anaerolineales bacterium, assembly GCA_052387475.1. Taxonomy (GTDB): domain Bacteria; phylum Chloroflexota; class Anaerolineae; order Anaerolineales; family UBA6663; genus JANWXR01. The sequence goes on from JBQTJD010000313.1 coordinate 3,288, forward strand.
TCTTGCAACCCAGAGGCCAGATTCGCCGCGCCCACATTTTGCGCCATGCAGACACCAGGGCGATGGGATGCACGGGCATAACCATCTGCCATGTAAGCGGCGGCCTTTTCAGAATGAGTCATAATCCGGCGGAGGCCCAGTTCTTCCATCTCCACCAATGTTTTCCTTAAAATGGCATCCATGTAAAAGACGTGCGTGACCCCATAGCCCTTGAGAGTTTCAGCGATGAATCTGGCTCCAGTGATAGTCGGTGAAGGAGTCATTACGGGCCTGTCACTGGTTGGGGGTAAGCGTGTTTGGGTGTGAGATCATCGGAGAGCGAACCCTGGTTTCTCCGCGTCAAAATTTCTATTGCATCCGACAGGTGAGAGTCCATGATGTGATGGGCGCCTTCGGCGACGCGTATATGATGAGCTTCGAACAAGACCTGAGCATGGGTGCATCCCTCCGGCGGATTGAACTTGTAGGAGGCTAGTTCATACCGCTGCCCGAGCGGATCGCGGAAATAGACCGAATACATAAAACCCCGATCAATCTCGCCTGTGTTAGAGATGCCGCGCTCCTTCAGCCGGTTGGCGGTTTCAATAAAGGTGGAACGCGAGACGCTGAAGGCAATGTGATGCAAATTGCCAATTCCTTCCGGATTGGGGATGGGGTTAACTGCGCGGGTTTCATTAGTAAAGACAGTGATCAATCGTCCATCTCCAGGGTCGAAGTAGAGATGGCTTTCATTCGGGTTATCCAAATTAGGTTGCTCAAAGATGAATGGCATCCCAAGAACACCTTCCCAAAAGTCAATGGCCGATTGCCGGGTCGCGCCGACCAACGTGATGTGGTGGACGCCTTGGGTCTGAATTTTTTTCATGGGATTACCTCTTGAGTTGCGAAGAAAGGTGTGCTTCGTAAAAAAAAGAGGTGCGGCTTGAAACCACACCTCTTTTGGGGAGTCGTTCTGCGCCTAAATCTTAAAGAACACGTTGCGCGCCTTTTCAATCACAGCCGGGTCACCTGTCGTTTCCCCGCCCGGAAAGCGCTGGTACGTGGTTAGTACCATATCCGAAGGGTGCTTGAAGTGGAAAACGGCTGGTAAGTTGCTTACGTCGTCAACGCTTTCATAACTAAATTGGCCATCTTTGACCGTGGCCTTCCATTTGCCACCCCATTCTCCACCGACATCAACACCATACGTAATATCAACGCCTTTCGCCGCGTGCTGGTCGACAGAATATTGCCAGACGACGAACATATACGGGACTAAAACGCCAGCCGTTCGCTCATCAAGCAATTCGTCTTTTTTGCCAAGACCCCAGTGCATATCCCAGGTATGCACGCCATAATCCATAATCTGAAACGCGGGGTAACAAAGCGCAGCTACCGGCCCGGAAAATACATGCGACACCATAAAGTTATTCCAGGCGTTTTCGTCCAGTGCTTCAAAATGAGCCATCAATTTTTCCGAGGCCGCTTTGAGGCGGGCAATGGCCTCATCTCGTGAGAGCCTGCGGAAGGCCAAAGCCCCTTCATTCAATTTGGAGGCCATGACAACCCAACCCAAACCATCCGGAGCAGGCTTGCCCCCTTTGGCCAGATCCCACCGACCTAGATAACCTTCGGTGACATCAATCATGTGCCCCACCAGGTCGCGAACCTGCCATCCTTCACAGCGTGTATCAACCATCCAGTTATCCGGATTGTTGACTACATCAAAGAATCGGCTGCGCTCAGTGCGGACGACATCGAGAACAATATCTTTACTACTAAAAACCATTGGATTGACAGCCATGGCACATTCTCCTTTGAATAAAATAAGATATTTCAAGGAAAGAATACTACTAATGTAATATTTGTCAACAATTCATATCCAAATTTCGCCAGTTTGCTATAATTCCCATAGCGCTATACTTTTCATAGTATAACTATGTCCTCAACCAACTTCTGCCCAATTGCCGCCGCCACCGACCTGCTCGGCCAACGGTGGACACTGCTCATCATCCACTTTCTGTACGAGGCCGCGCCCAGCCAAATACGGTTTTGCGAACTCCAGGCCAAACTGGGCGATCTGAACCCAGCCACCCTGTCGCAGCGCCTGAAACTGTTGGAAACCGAGGGCCTGGTGAAACGGGTGGAAGTTGCCACCCTCCCACCGCATGTTGAATATAGCCTCACGCGCAAGGGCCGCGAACTTGACCAAGTGGTTGATGGCCTCAGCACCTGGGGTGAAAAATGGCTGGCCCCTGGCCCCAAGCGCAAGAAATCTGCTGCCAAAAAAACGACTTCGGCTCGGGCTGGGTCTTGACCCTTCCCGCCAAACGACTCCCTGTCATTTGATGACCCAATTCCGCCAGACCATTTACGCCCGCGACATTATTTTTGGAGCTGGAACCTTGGACCAACTAGGTGCAGCAGTGGAACGATTTGGTTGGCGGCGTTTGTTGCTGTGTACCTCCGGGTCAGCCCAACGGGGCGGGCGAGTGGCACAAATTGAAATTGCACTAGGCGAGCGGTTGGTTGCCGTTTATGACCATGTTCAACCACACGTGCAGGATTTTCAATTGGCCGAGGTGTTGGCGCTCGCCGAAACCAAAGATGTAGAGGCCGTGATTGGCTTAGGCGGTGGCAGTCCGATTGGAATGGCCAAAGCCGTGAGTTACACTCTGGAAGCCAAACGGACGGGCACGCCCGCGCAATCTGTTCCCCCCACCGCACAACCCCTTATCCCCGTGGTTGCCATTCCCACCACCTATGCCGGGTCTGAGATGACTGCCCTTTATGGCGTCACCTATACCACCGAAAACCCGCCGCGCAAAATCACGGTCTCTGATCCCCGGATTGCGCCAAAACTGATTCTCTACGACCCACGTTTGACGATTGACCTGCCGCCGGAACTCACTGCCGCAACTGGCATCAATGCCATTGCGCATTGTATTGAAGCGTTATATTCGCTTTTGCGCCCACCCGCGGCTTTGGTGGCGGCCTGTGAGGGGCTACGCCATATGGCGTGTGCGTTACTCCGCTGTTATCAACTTGGCGATGACTTGGAAGCCCGCACTGAAATGTTAGTGGGGGCGCACTTGGCCGGAGTGGCGCTCGCCGGGGTGACAATGGGATTACATCACGGTCTTTGCCATGTATTGGGTGGCAGTGCTGGAGTGCCACATGGCATTGCCAATGGCATTGTATTGCCCCATGCCATGTGGTTCAACGCGGATGCCGCGGCAAATGCCGGGCCTGAGTGGGGTCCGCGCGCTGCCGAAGCTTTGGGTCTCGCTACGTTGAGTGCCAATGCAGCCGCACGTCATGTTTTTGAGCTTATTGGGCAATTACATTTGCCGCAACGTTTGCGCGACGCACAAGTGTCTGCGGCAGATTTGCCGCGGCTGGCACGGCTGGCTTGCCAAAGCCGCACCGTGCAGAACAATCCCAAGCCAGTGTCTGAAATACAAATGACTGAATTGTTAGAGACAATGTGGTAGCTAGCCAGTTGAGAATGGAGGTCAGTAGTTTGAAATTGTGATTACTACAGGAGACCATTATGTCAGACGCTGAACGCGCCGTTGGTACCTTCTGGGTTTTCAATTTGGACTGGCCTCTGCCGCTCGACCTCGAACCAATCGGTTCGGGCACATTTGCCCGCCTCAACGTCGAGTCGGCCCCCACTCTAGCGCAAGCCATGGGCCTCGTCGATCCGGCTGAGGTGTTTCAGCGGTTAGCGGGCGAACGGCGTTGTTATGCCATCTTGAGCGAGAGCGCCCTCGCCGCCTATGGTTGGGTGAGTTTCAAAGAAGCGTACATCGGCGAGTTGGGCTTGCAGCTGCACCTTGAGCCGGGCGAGGCCTATATTTGGGATTGCGCCACCCTGCCCGCCTTTCGCCGCCGCCATTTCTATACTGCTCTACTCATTCACATTCTATATGAGTTACGGGCCGAGGGTCTGTGTCGGGTGTGGATTGGCGCAGACGCAGACAATGCCATCTCATTGCGAGGCATTGCCCGAACGGGTTTTATGTGGGTGAGTGAACTGTGTGTTGACCAGTCCGGTGCTAAACGCCTCCGCGGACGCCCGGGTGTTACAGACTTGTTGGTAGATACCACGCGTCGGATACTGCTCAATGAGTCGGTTTAGATTAATAGACCTATGATCCTATCAACTTCATCGACTGATCCACATCGTGACCAACCCTTGCTAACGTCAGGCGAGCCACTTATCGGCGCTCGCGCGGCAATGATAATGATTCACGGGCGCGGAGCACGCGCTGAAAACATTCTCGAAACCGCCCAGAAACTACCCCAGACCGGCGTCGCCTACCTCGCCCCGCAAGCCGCCGGGGATGTGTGGTATCCCAATCGTTTTCTTGCCCCTCTGGCAGATAATGAACCCTGGCTATCGTCGGCGCTCGCGCGAATCGAGTCCGTGCTGGCGCAAGTTGCCCAGGCTGGCCTCTCGCCCGAGCGTACCCTGTTGCTCGGTTTCTCCCAGGGCGCCTGTCTCACTTTGGAATTCGCGGCCCGACACGCACGGCGCTATGGTGGCGTGATCGGGCTGAGCGGGGGCCTCATCGGCCCGGATGGCACACCCCACACTTACCCTGGTTCGCTGGCTGGCACGCCAGTTTTTCTCGGTTGTAGTGATGTGGATTTTCACATTCCCAAAAAACTTGTCCATGAAGCCGCGCAAGTATTCCGGCGTCTGGGCGGAAATGTTACCGAACGGTTGTACCCTAACCACGACCATAGCATCAATCAGGATGAGATTGAATTCGTACGTTCAATGATGAACGGGATACTCGATCAATAAAATCGACTCTGTGACCTAGCAAAGGATTTGGAGGCCTCCCCACCCACTCCCATAAGGAGCGCAGCTGTCTCAAAGGGGGCTGGACCTTGTTTGCTGAGCCTAGCCCGGTCTATACCGACGAAGACTATCGGCAGGCCGACGACGCGCTGGCGCAGGTTGTAGGGCGCCGCGTGTTTGATGTCGAGGGCAGCAGCGAGTTTGATTTCTTGATCTACGGATCATTCGTTGCCGAGCTGGCCGACTTTCTGGCGCAGGCCAATGCCTACGATGACCGGCCCGAGGACGAAGCGGTAGCAGCGCGCAAAACCGAACTGGCCGCCCGGGTCGAAGCCATCATGCGCGCCGCTGGAGAGGGAGCAGAGGTCGCTTATCACGAGCGGGGTCGCATCGCGCGTCTGAGGCCGATTAAGTCATGATCAAGTTCAGTCGTCATCCAGCGCCAAGATGATTAGCCCTAACCGTTCATCAGAGGCGTATACACAGGTTTTGGCCTTCTCTTCAATCTGACAGGGGTGGACTTTGAGTTCCGAGACACCACCATATCGGTCATGCGGTGGCTCACGCACAGCCTGAAAGGCCACCTGTTCAATCACAGGATAATCGGGGTCGCTCAGATCGTAGCGAAAAACACGCAGTCCTTCGTGGAACCAGGGCACGAAGAGCAGATCACCTTGGACTTGAAGGGTGTGGTGGGCCGTATCTGTGTCATCAAAACCACTGGCCCATATTTCGCGGGGCTGAGCCACATTCCGAATGTCGAAGAGCCGAATCCCATCGGCCAGCCGATCCATATCGTTCACAAAGAGGAAGTTGCCATCGGCGGTCGGGCGAGTATCGTGGGCGACAAAATCTGAAGGGTCAATGCTTCCGGGCGGCGTTAGCGCGACCGCGTTGGGTGCGGCTCCCGTCTCCAACCCGTCCTTGTCCACAATCATCACCCCGCCACCCCAATAGGCGACATACACCCGGTCACCAGCGATGGTTGCTCGGTGGGCCCAGGAGTCATGACCACCGTGAGGATGGGCGTGGAGATGATAGGCGTTCACCTCATGGATGTCGTCCAAATTGCGGATGTCAAGAACGCGCAAGTCGGCCGTGTTCGGCGTCATCGCCAGCAGGAAAGTGGCATGGCCGTCTGCATCTGTATCAATCTCCACGGAGTGGACATTGCACCACGGAAGGTTTGAATCCACCGTGGTGCCATCATACCGACCTCGCAGGACCGGCGCTTCAGGCTGCGTCACCTCGATAACCACCAGACCACACGGAAACGCGCTATATGGCGAAGGAGACTCGAGCGGCAACGCCAAATACCAGCGGTCGGATTGGCGGAAGGCTGCAATGTGGCCTGTGCCAGCACGAGGCTTGAGCTGCCACACGCCTAATTCGGCGGGCTGGGCTGGATTGGTGACCTCTACCAGTCGGAAACCACGCGCATTCCGCTGAGCGACGTACACTCGATCACCGACTTCAAAGAGATCAAGGTCGGAATTGATATCCGTGCATCTTCGATTCGGGATGAAGGCGAGTTGGAGTACACCTTGGGCGGGTAAGGCGAAAGGCGACGAGATTTCACACAACTGCAAGGGGTCATCCGAGGCGACCAAATCCAAGGGACCGGTATAGGGCGGAGGCAAAATCATTGGTTCATCGGTGAGCGCCGGCAGCAGGACGGGCGTAGCCGTAAGCGATGGCGTGATCGGCGCAACGGTGGGCGATACCTGCAGCGATGGGAGTGTGGTTACAGGAGGTGCGCCGCTACAATCCACGAGTAACGCACACAACACCGCAATCAACAATCTCCGTGGCATTCCGCACCTCATCTGGGCGTATTAGGTGCGATTAGACCCGCACACCTTCCCCAAGCGGCCCGTGAGTCGCGGATGTCTCTGCTTGCATTACATCGAACGGCCTCACGCGGAGGTTGGCGAGGGCTGAATGATTCTTCAGCGTAGCCATCAAGGGCGAGGTTAGAAACGCCTGGGTGTATGACTCGTCGTCAAATAGATAGATGCCTCCCGCCGTGTTTTGCCCGACGTTAATCAGCCAGATCTTCCAACGCAGGCCGGGGACATTCAGAATGTCGCTGGCCAGAGGCGCAATGACCTGGACGTACTTCTCCGGCGAGAAGTTGAGCTTGAAGGTGACCAACAGAATCTGCACGGGCATAGTGGTTGTTGTGTCAGCGCCTTTCACGCGCCGAAATACCACCTGAGAAGCGCCCAGCTCCCCCAGAGATTCCAGATGCCCAGGAGAAGGAGCACCAGCCCGCTCAGGCGGCTGATGAGTCGCGACCGCCGCGTGACCTGGTGCAGCAACCACTCGCCCCAGGCCTTGGGCACAAAAGACAGGGCGAGCAATGGCAGGCCGAGCCCCAGGCCAAAAATCAGTAAGAACAGCAGTTGTTCGACGAAGCCCACGACCCCGAGCGACAGGCTGAACATGCTGACGACCAGCGGCCCGCAGCAGGGCAAGATCATCGGCCCGTACAGTAGTCCATAGAGGTAGGCCCGGGCGTATGGACCAGCGCGCCTGGGTAGTGTGGCAAGCTGCGGCAGGCGGGCCAAAGGATTGACATTGAATAGAAGCAGCAGACCCAGGCCTATCATCACCGCAGCGCCTGGCACCGCGACAAAGGCGGTCAGTTCCCCAAACGCTTCAGCCAACGCGGCGATCATGGCCCCGAGCGCCAGCGTCATCGTCATGACCCCGGCCAACACCAAAAGACCCAGATACCGGACGCTGCCACCCGGATCAGCTTTGTTGTTCGCCAGATACGCCAGAAAGCCAGGGTACAGGGGCAGCACGCACGGGTTCATCGTCGCCAACAGGCCGATGGTAAAGGCCGGGGCGAGGTGAGCGAAGGTCAAGGAGTCCACTGATTCACCAAGTCCACGAGCGTTGCCGACTGCTTGATGCCTGGCTCGGTGGCATGTGGCGTGCCGGAATGATCGATGATGATGATGGGCGTGCCGGATGGTGTGACAATCTGCGGCCCGAATTCAGCCACCAGAGCTTGGCCGAAGTCTGTGGGCATCAACGCCACCGGCCACGTCGCGCCGTTCTCGTCGGACCACCTGACCAGCGCCGTTTCACCCTTGCCGCCAATGTCCAAAGAAACGGCAACGGCTTTGTCGCCCACGACTTCGAGGGCTGCTGCAACCTCTTTCAGTTGATCCCGGCACAGATAGCAGAGCGGATCCATCATTTCGAGGATGACGATTTGCTCGCCGTAATCCGACAGCTTGAACGTGACCCCGGTGCGGGCATCGGTGAGCGCCATGTCTAACCACGCCAGCGGCTCACCCGTGGCAGGAGGGACTGTGGCGGGCGCATCGGTGTGGACGTGTTCCTCACTCGGCATTGCTTCTGGGCTGGCTGTCGGCGCAGTGGGCGCGCCTGCGCCACAAGCGGCGAGCAACAGCCCCAGACTCGCCAGCCAGCCTACCGTCAAGAATCGGAATTTGTACATGGCTCATCTCCTCGAGGCAGTTCGTGGCTCAATCAACTAATAGCGCCAGCAACCATAGTAGTCCGTCACCCCGTCACCGGTGAAGTCCAGAGGTGTGAACTGGTCAAGCCCTTGCTGTGGGCAGGGCTGACCGTTGTAGAGATCCACCTGGATGAAGAGGGCCGTGCCGAGGAAGGGAGCCTCCAGAGCGGCGGGGTCGGTCGTGTCGAAGACTCGTGCGGTGACAGTTTCGCTTGAGACGAACGCCCCAGGCGGCATGCAGTGTACCCCAAGGTCGCCAAACGATAAGCACAGCCAGCCAGCTTGTGCCAACTGCGACGGGCTATTTCCCTGCGCTTCCACGGGGCGCACCAGAAGCGTAATCAAGAATATGATGGTGATGGTAACGATGATTCTTCGCATGGTGACTCCTTTTCTTGCCGATTTCGATCCCTGATCGTATGCATCAGCCGCTACGCGAAGCGTAGCCCGTCGCCTGTATGCCCATGCTGGGTGGCTGGGAGTGCCGACAACCCTATTTCTCAATGGGCATATCTGCCAGGTTGCCCCATTCTGCCCATGAACGGTCGTACTCGCGCACGTTGGGGTAGCCAAGCAACTGTGTTAGTGCAAACCACATATGCGTGGACAGACCGCCGCGCACGCAGTAGGTGACGATATTCTTGTCAGGCGTGATGCCGTTTTCAGAGAATAATGCTCGCAACTCTTCAACGGACTTGAACGTGCCATCACTTCGAGTTGTGGGGGTTTGCCAGCCCTGAAAATCCCTTTCAGTGTTGAGAATGGGTGAGGCCGGGATATTAACCGCTGTCGGAATGTGCCCTCCGCGTTGCATGCCGGCGGTATTTTCACCGGCATACATGTCTGTCGGACGGGCGTCGACAATCGCCTGTCCCTTCTGCCCGATGGCGCCCAAAACGTAGTCCTTGTCAGCGCGCAGATTCCGGATCGGCTCTTGAGCCGTATATTGCGTGGTCTGGGCGTTTGGCTTCTCCGTGCTCAGTGGACGACCCTCTGCCAACCACTTCTGCCGTCCGCCGTCCAGCAAGCGCACATCCCTGTGGCCAAAGATTTTTAGTACCCAAAACGCCATGACGGCTATCAGGTTGCCAAGACCACCATAAACAACAACGGTGTCTTGGTTTGCAATGCCTGCTTGCGACAACATAGTGTCAATTTCTGATTTGCTTGGAATACCATGGCTCTCGGTTCGCTGGATATCAGCGAAGCTCCAACCTGCGACGGTACCGGGAATATGGCCTGCTTCGAACTCTGACGTATCCCAGCCGACTTCCAATAACCGAACATTAGGGTCATTCAGATGATCAAAAACCCATTGAGTGCTAACGAGGACCTCAGGATTTGCATAACTGTACATGATTCTCTCCTTTGGTATACGATGGTTTGAGTATTCGCACCGCTGAACTAAGGGTCAGCCTCATTGTAGTTACCGACCGTCTCAACATCGTTGCGGAATTGACGGGGACGGGATCAGTTATCGTTCTAACCCTTTGAGAATATAATTCCCGCACCACTCCGGAGCCTTGCTTTGTCGCGAATAACACTATCTCTGCTCGGAACCCCTCGCCTCGAACGTGACGGCGAGTTGATAGCCGTTGACCGTCACAAAGCCTTCGCCCTTCTGGCTTACCTGGCCGTCACCAGCGAACGACATCGCCGCGATACGCTGGCAGCGCTATTCTGGCCAGACTACGACCAAGCCCGCGCCCGCGCGGCTGTGCGCCGCGCCCTCGCCTCGCTCACTAAAGCCCTCCCCGGCGAGTGGTGGGACACTGACCGAGAAACCATCGGCCTGAATTACAGAACGCGCCTCTCAGGAGACGACCTAGATTTTTGGCTAGACGTGGATCAGTTTCACGCCCGGCTTGCGGAATGCCGGGTGCACGGACATCCAGCCACCGAAGTCTGCTCGACCTGCTTCGCCCCCCTGGCCGAAGCGGCGGCGCTCTACCGCGGCGATTTCCTCTCCGGCTTCACCCTGCGCGACAGCCCCGACTTCGACGATTGGCAGTTCAGCCAGACCGAAAGTTTGCGCCGCGAGATGGCGGGCACACTGGAGCGGTTGGGCCGCGTGCACGCGGCCCAAGGCGCATCCGACGCTTCGAATTTTGAAGCTGCCATTGGCTACGCCCGGCGTTGGTTGGCGCTCGATCCGTTGCACGAACCGGCGCATCGCATGCTCATACAGTTGTACGCTCAATCCGGACAGCGCTATGCCGCCTTGCGCCAGTACAACGAATGTGTTCGCGCACTGGAACGAGAGTTGGGCGTGTCGCCGCAAGGGGCCACGACACAACTGTACGAAGTGATCAAGGCTGACCAGTGGCCAACGTCGGCGCCCGACTGGCCTCCCGTTCAGCCCACGGAAGGGGCCCTTGAACATTACGCGACGGCTCCCCCAGCACCCAGGCCGGGCGGTGATGGCCCGCAACGCGAGGGTGAAGCCGCTCGGGTTATCGCGACGTTTGAGGGGTCTCTCTCACCGTTCGAACGCCTCGTCCGTGGGCGATTTGTTGGCCGTGAGCGTGAGCTGGCGCAGGTCGAGGCGATTTGGCAACGGGTCAATGCGGGCGAGGCGCGCGTGTTACTGGTGAGCGGTGAGCTGGGCATTGGCAAGACCCGACTCGCGCGCGAAATTGCCGCGCTGGCCAAAGCCTCGGGCGCCAGGGTGTTGGCGGGCGAGTGCTACGCGGAGGGCGGCGCGCCGTACGCGCCCATCGCCCAGATCATTCGAGGCGCGTTCACCCGGCGCGAGACCGCCTCTCTGCCAGACTTCGTTCTGGCTGACCTGATCACGCTCACACCCGACCTGGCTTCCCGGTATCCGCACCTACCCGCCAACCCGCCGCTCGATCCTCAATCTGAACAGCGGCGGTTGTTCGAAAATGTGACTGCATTGATTGACTTGCTCGCGCAAGCCACCCAAGCCCCGCTGTTGTTGTTCGTGGAAGATGGACACTGGGCAGACAGTGGCACGCTATTCTTATTACGCCACCTGGCTCACCGGGCTTGTCAGCTCAACCTCAAACTCTTGATCCTCATGACGTACCGCGACGCGGAAGCCCACCTGGACGAAGCGCGCGCTCTGAGAGATGTTCTGCTTGACCTCGACCGTGAACGGCTGTCCGAGCCGCTCAGGCTCTCCCGTCTCAGTCGTGAGCACACACGCGACTTGCTGGCGGTGATGCTCGGCGCCGAAGGGGGAGTTTCGGTTGACTTTCTGGACAGCGTATACGGTGAGACCGAGGGCAACCCGTTTTTTATTGAAGAGGTGTGCAAGACGTTGATCGAGGAGGGAAAGTTGTATTACGCGGGCGGGCACTGGCGACGGGTGAGTATGGAGTCCATTACTCTCCCGCCGAGTGTGCGCGGCGCGATTCTATCGCGCGTCGAGAAGTTACCGGAGCTGGTGCAGGAGGTCTTGCGAGTGGCGGCGATCCTCGGGCGCGAGTTTGACCTTGAGGCGCTCCAGGAAGCAAGCGAAGCGGACGAGGCAGCCCTGCGCGCCGCCCTGGAGCGGGCCGAGCGGGCGCAATTGATTAGCCAGATCGAGCGCGCCGGGCGGCTCGCCTTCATCTTTGCCCACGCTCTGATTCCCTTCGCACTGCGCGAGAGCATCGGCGGCCTGCGCCGCCAGCGTTTGCATGCCCGCGTGGCGAAGGTCATCGAGGGCCAGCGCCCGGAGGAGATTGAAGCGCTGGCGTACCACTTCGTCGCGGCCGGTGAGTACGCCAAGGCGGTGGAGTATTCGCGCCGGGCGGCGAAGCGAGCCGAAAGGATGTACGCCTACGACCTCGCCATTCGGCATTTGCTCGCCGCTCTCGAACTGCTCGAAGCGCGAGAAGGCTTGGACACACGTTTGATGTTGCTGGAAGGGCTGGCCGACCTCCACAGCCAGCTTAATGAGGGCGCGCGTGCGATCCCGATCTATCTGGAGGCCCTCCAAGTGTGGCGAGGGCTGCCGGGCGCCGATAAATGGATCGCCGTCCGCCTGCAGCGAAAGATCGGCGAGACGGCGACAAGCATGAACCGGTTTGCCGACTATCAGCGATTTGCGGCCACAGCGCGAGCTAGCTTGCATACAGGTTTGGCTTTGACCCAAGACGAGCCACCACATCTGGAGACGGCGCGCCTGTTGTGGACTCTGTCGCGGGACGCGTGGTATGTCATCGCGTCGGCGGACTGGGAGGCGGCGGAACGCTACGCTCTGGCTGCTGTGACTATGGCCGAGCAGCTCGACGCGCCGGAAGAACTCTCGCCCGCCCTCGAGGCGTTGGCCGCCGTCTATGGCGCGCGCGGGTTGTTTCGCGAACGGGTGCAGGTCTGCCTGCGGCGTCTGGCGCTCAGCCAGGGCCCTCGGTTCGGCGACCTGCGTGAACGTGCCAATATCCTGCTTCAAACTGGAAATGCGCTGTTATCCGTCGGCGGATATGCGGAGGCGCTGCGCTATGGTTTGGAAGCTGAGAGCCTGAGCGGACAGATTCAGGACATTACCAGGCAGGCCAACGCGTTGACTCTCCAGGGCCAATGTCTATTCGCGATAGATCGCTGGGACGATCTCCTGGGGATTGAAGAAAAACTGCGAGACATTCAGACGCGTTACGCTTTCGAACGAACGGGGGTTGCGGTGTGTTTTTACATTGCGCTCAATGCGGCGGTTAAGGCATTGCGCGGCGACCACGACCGGGCGAACGTCTTGCGCGAGGACGCCTATGGGATCATGGTCGCCATCGGCGGACCACCGGAGCGGTGGGTACGCAATCAGCATCTTTGAATCTGCCAGCCGCTGATGGCGGAGGGCGAGTTCGCCCTCGTCCGGGAACATCTCGGGGCGGCCTTGAACAAGCCCTCCCAGGGGTGGGCGCCAGTCGGCGACCATGAACTTTACAGCATGCTGGCCGACGCTGCGGCTCAACAGCGCGACGAGGCAACTCTGCGCCAGTACGCTCCATTGGCCGAAGAAACGGCCAGACGTTACGGCCACACGCTTTATCAGGCCATCGCCCACCGCGCCTGGGGCGTGGCCCATCGGTTGGCCGGTGAATACCCGCAGGCCGAAGCGCGCTTGAATCAGGCGTTAGATCTATTCAGTAGCCTGAACACCCGCTGGCAGATTGGGCGCACGCTGCTCGAGTTGGGCGAGCTGGCCGTAGCGCGGAAGAATATCGTTAAGGCACAAGGCCATTTCACTCGCGCCCTGGCGGCGTTTGAAGTGATGCGGGCCACGTCGGACGCGGCGCGAACGCGCACAAGACTAGAGCAGATCTGAAATTGGGCATCTATCATTACACCAGTCTCACAGCCGCCAGTTATCCACCGGGCTGGCCCGCCGGTGGGCCTGTTCGATGTCAATCTGCGCGATGCGGGCGTAGTGTTGGACCATCTCCAATGCGCTGTGCCCAAGCAGGGCCTGCAGCGTGAACACATCTCCCGCCGAGCGCAGATAGGTGAGCGCGAAAGTATGCCTGAAACGATGAGGATGCGCGTGCGCGACGCCCGCCTTCTCACCCAGGCGCGCGATCACCTGCCGCAGCACGCCCTTATTCATCCGCCGATGCAACTTGCCCAGGAACAGAGGCGTCCGGGGGTCTTCGCCGTCCTCCCGCTGGCTCGGGTAACGCCACAACTGGCGGCGTGCGGCTTTGGCGAGATATACCACACGGCCCTTGCCGCCCTTGGTGCCGCCCTGCGTGCCGTGTTTCACTTCGACTTTGCCGGTCTTCATGTCCACGTCACCGACCAGCAGCGAACACAGTTCAGAAGCACGCAATCCCGTGTCCAGCAGGGTCAGCAGCATGGCGCGGTCGCGCGTGCCGGTCGGCCGGCGCATGATGAACTTCCGGCGCTCACTGGTTTGAGCTTCGGCACTGTAATCACAGGCCTTCAGCAGGCGCTTGACCTCGTCCTGAGTGAAGGGCTCTACCGGTGAATCCTCAAAGCTGGGGGCCGGGACGGACTTCATCGGGCTAGGCAGATCAAATTCATCTTTCGCCCAGGTGAAGAGCGCCGAGAGAGTGATCCAGTAGTTGTGAATGGTCTTGGGAGAGATCGGCTTTTGGGGGCCATTGATGCGCAGCGACTCGTAGCCGGTGCGCATCCAAGCCAAGAAGGCCCGCACGTCTTGGGGCGTGACCGCGCCGACTCCAATGTCCCCCGCGTATTCCCGCCAGACCCCCAGTTGTTGAGTGTAGGTGATGATGGTGTTGTCGCGGCACCCTTCTGCCTGTTTGGACTGGATGAAGCCTTGAATGGCCTTCTCCAGCCCCATCGAACCCGACGAAGTACGGTTCATGTTGCGACCTCCTATCTCTGTCGCCGCTTTGGAACCGACGTCCGTCGGGGAATCAAAACACCGTAGTCCAACGAGCTACGGTGTTCTGAAAGTAGCGGGGCTAGGATTCGAACCTAGGACTTCCGGGTGATGATCTCGACGAGCCTACACGGACCGGAGAGACCCGATTTCTAACGGCCCTCTTAACTCACCCAATCCAAGAATTTGTACCACATCTCCGCGAACGGCAAGAACCATGGCGTGCCGTTATACAACCCAAGCGGCGCGCCGGGGAAGGGTAACCCCGCGAACGGGTTGTCAATGGCCTCACCACACATCGTCCCAGCCATCTGTGTCCCCAAGTATGTCGCCAGCGCTACTCCATGGCCGGCGTAGCCCAACGCATAGTATAGGCCATCCATCTGTCCAACGTGCGGCATCCGATCAAAGGCAAAGTCCAGCGTCCCGCCCCAGGCATACTCCACGTGCACATCGTGCAACTGGGGGTACACGTTCACCATCCCTCGCCGCAAAATCTCCGCACTCTCGCGCACGGTGCTAGGTGTCTCCGGGACGAACCCGGCCCGTCCACCGAACAGCATCCGGTTATCCGGAGTGAGCCGAAAGTAGTAAAGAAAATTCTTCGAGTCGAAGATCATCCGCTTACGCGGACTCACAGCGCGGGCTAAATCATGTGGCAGGGGCTCGGTGGCGATGATGTACGAGCCGATGGGAACGATTTTCCGTTGCAGCTTGGGCGTGGCTCGACCTGTGTAGCCGCTGGTGGCGACGAACACCGCGCCCGCTTTAAGTGTCCCGCGCGCCGTGCTGACCCGGAACATCGGCCCCTCCCGCTCCACAAGTTCGACCCGCGCTCGGTCGAACAACAGCGCTCCGGCTTTTTCAGCGGCACGCGCCAGCCCGGCCACGTAGCGTGCCGGGTTCAGGCCCGCACTCGCTTCATCCACGAGCCCGCCATGATACGCGTCTGACCCAATCTCGTTTCGGAGTTCGCTGCGCGGCACGATGCGCACAGTGTGATTGAACTCTTTGACCATGACCTCTGCCGAGCGGATGAAGTGCTGAAAGTGTTTCGGCTTCCAGGCCACATCGAGATGGCCGGAACGAGAGAAATCGCATTCAATGGCTTCCTCTCGGACGATTTGCTCAACGCAATCAATCGCCCTGACCGAGGCCGCAAACATACGGCGCGTGAGTTCTTTGCCATACCTGGCGAATAATGTTTCCGCACCGACCTTTAGCCCGGTGAGCACCATGCCTCCGTTGCGCGAGCTGGCGCCCCAACCGAGCGTTTCCGCCTCGAGCACGGCAACCCTGGCCCCACGCTTCGCCAACGCTCGCGAGGCGGACAGGCCTGTAAACCCGCCGCCGATAATGGCCACATCCACCGCCCCTGGCAAGGGGCGTGCAGGGTCGGTGGTTGGCATCCCGGTGGTGTCAATCCAAAATGGCTTTTCTTTGAGCGGCATATCCTCGTCCAATTCCAAAAGTGGTCAATGAATAGTCCATCAATATCATCCGTTGATTGAACCTCGGATCTCTTGCCACAACGCTTCGCGGCGCCGCTGGCCCTCGGCCTCCAGCGGCAGGCCCGGCTCAAGTTTTTCCAACACCTCGGCGGGCGGGTAGATGGAAGGATCACGGCGCGTGCGTTCATCGAGCAAGGCCAACGCGCTGCGGTTGCCGGTGGCATACCGAGTGTAACGCGCCTCCTGCGCGGCCACCTCGGGGCGTAGAACGAAATTCAGGAAGGCGTGCGCAGCCTCGGCGTGTGGCGCGGCCGCGGCGATGGCCCAGTCGTCTTCCCAAATCTGTGAGCCTTCAACGGGAACAACATACTGCACCGGCACACCCTGAACATTGAGTGCGGCCGCATCGCCATTCCAGCCTAACGCCAGGCAGGCCTCGCCGGACGTGATTAGCGGGCGATAGTTCGTTTCAAAGGCGCACAAGTGAGGCTTGAGGTTGAGCAAGTCGGCGCGCGCCTCGGCGAGCGCGTCGGAGGCGGTGGCGTTGTACGAATGGCCGTGCATCTTGAGCGCCGCGCCAATCACTTCTCCTGGCGCATCGAGAACGGTCACGCGCCCGGAGTATTTTGCGGAGCATGCGAGAATCCAGAAATCGGCCCAGGAGTGCGGGGACTCGGCGACCACGTCGCGGCGATACATGAAGCCGGTAGTTCCCCAATCTTTCACAACGCTGACACGGCTCTCCGGGTCGTGAGCCCGCTTGTGGCGGAAGCGCAGCTCCAGGTGTTGGAGGTTTGAAAGTAGCGAGTGATCGAGAGGTAACAAATGGCCCTCAGCGGCCAACTCGCGCACAGCGTAGTCAGGCGGGCACAACACGTCAGGCGCGGAACCCGGAGCCCGCATCCGTTCAACCAGCTCAAGCGCGCTGGGAACGATCTCGATTTTTACGCGTACTCCAAACTCTGACTCAAACTGCTTCAACGTCAGCGGATCGATGTAGTCGGGCCAAGTGAGGAGGCTGAGGACGTGTTCCATGTTACTCCGCGCGCCGTAGACGTTCGGCGATGAAAACGAGGCTGAGCGAGCCAATCATCAAGAGCACGGCCAGGGCAATCATGATGGGCAGACGATTAGCGAACCGCAGTTGGCTGAAGAGGTAGACCGGAAACGTGGGCTCGGTGCCGGACAGGAAGAGAGCCAGCGCAAATTCATCGAATGAGACGGTGAAGGCGGTCAGCCAGGCCGAGACCATAGCGGGGGTGATGATGGGCAGGACAATGCGGCGCAAGGTGGTGGGGTAGTTCGCGCCGAGATCCATGGCGGCTTCTTCAAGCTGCGGGTCAAACCCGGCCAACCGCGAGATGACGATGAGCAAAGTGTATGGCAAGGCGACGACGGTGTGCGCGATGCCGATCGTCCACAGGGAGCGGTCAATGTGGAGGGCCGAGAACAGCAGCAGCAAGGCGACGGCCAAGACGATGAACGGGACGATGAGGGGAAGGACGGCCAACGCGATGAGGAGTTGTTTGCTTCGGAATTGGTAGCGCAGCGCGAGCAGCGCCACCATCGTACCGAGGATCGTCGCGGCGAAACTGCTCCCGCTGGCCACCACTAAACTATTCCGCGCGGCGCGCAGCACGGCCTCCGCTTCAAATAGTTTTTGATACCAACTCAGGGTCAGCCCCTGCAGTGGAAAGGAGAGCGAGGTATTGGTGTTGATCGAAAACAGGAAGAGCACGCCGATAGGGAGATAGAGCAACCCGATCAGGACGAAGTAGTAGCCGGAGAGGAGGAGGGGCGGGCGATGGTTCATTCGACCAACCGCCGCACATCGATCAGCCTCACAGCGACAGCCACGAGCGTCAGAGTGGCAACCAGCATCACCATCGAGAGCGCCGAGCCGAGGGGCCAATTCGCAGCTTTGGTGAAGAAGTCCTGGATGATGTTGCCATACATACTCCCACTGCTTCCGCCCA
Source organism: Anaerolineales bacterium (assembly GCA_052387475.1). Lineage (GTDB taxonomy): Bacteria > Chloroflexota > Anaerolineae > Anaerolineales > UBA6663 > JANWXR01. The sequence continues at coordinate 21,313 of JBQTJD010000313.1, forward strand.
CCAGAAGCGGTGTGACGTATTCACCGACGGTGGGGATGAAGACCATGAAGAAGGCGGCCAACACGCCTGGCAGGCTGAGGGGCCAGGTGATGCGCGTGAACTGCCGGAACGGCCTCGCCCCCAAGTCGGCGGCGGCCTCGAAGAGAGTCAGGTCCACCCGTTGCAGAGCGGCCAAGATGGGCAGAGTCGCGAACGGAATCCAGACATAGATCAGGGTGAGCACGACGGCGCTCCGGTTGTAGAGCAGCGCCGTGAGGGGTTCATGGATGAGGCCGGTGTATATCAGGAAGGAATTGATGACGCCATCCGAGCCGAGCATGAATTTCCAGGCCATCACGCGCAGGAGGTAGCTTGTCCAGAAGGGCACGAGCAGCAGGACAAGATACAGACCCGCACGCCGCCCGGCTCGGAAGGCCAGGAAGTAGGCAAGGGGGTAGGCCAACACGGTCGCGCTCACCGCAATCGCCAGCGCCATCCCCGCCGAAAGGCCGAGCAAGCGCCAGTAACTACCGACCGCGAATAGAGACGTATACTGCTCGAGCGTCGGCGTCCACCCCTGCAACAATTCGCCCCTCATATCGGCGCGAAAGCTAAAGGCCGCCATCAACGCGAGCGGGGCGAGGAAAAAAGCGCCCAACCAGAGCAGAGGCGGCAGATACAAAATCCAGAAAGTGGTGCGACGGTCGAACATCGGTCAATCCGTCTCGGACCCTCCCCTTCCCCTCCCTGGCATTACACCAGGAGAGGGAATATCCGCCACGCGAGGGAATGGGCTGAGATTATGGCGCGGCCTTCACCTCGGCCCACATCTTCGTCCACGTATCGCGCTGATCGGCAGTGAGGTTGGGGGTAAAGTTGGTCTTTTCCAATATGCCCGGATCGTCAATTGAAAACGCTTCCTTGAGCGTGGCATCGGCAATGCCATTCATCACGTCTTGATTGGAGTGGCCGTAGTAAAACAGGTTGACCACGTTGTTGCCGGTGGCCGTCGCCAATTTGGCGTCGAGGAACTTGAGCGCGAGGTCATAATCCTCGACGCCCATGCGGATGCCGTACACGCCGACCCAAGAGTTGCGGCCTTCGTCGGGGTTGGCGTAGGCGACCGGCACACCTTTGCTCAACAACGTCGCGTAAGCGCCTTGCCAGGCATAGGCCACCCACACATCCCCGTTGGCCATTGCATCCACCAACTCCGGCTCGCCCGCCCAGTAGAACAGGTTCAGACCACGTTGTTGAGTCCACTCATCCTTGATGGCGGCCAATTGCTCGGCCGTGATCTTGGTCTCATCCCAACTGTGGATGTACGACGACACCGTGACCGCGCCGGGGCCGTCGTCCCACATAGCGATGTGGCCTTTGAATTTTGGATCCAGCAGCGCGGCCCAGGAGGTGATGCCTTCGGGGATTTTGTCCGTGCGATACAAGATGGAGGTGAAGCCCCAATCCCAGGGTAGGAAATACTGTTTGCCGTTGATCTGGCCGATCGTCTTGAACGCGTCGGGAACCTTACCCCAATTCTTCAGCTTGCTGGTATCAATCTCCTGCACCAATCCCTCGTCCACGTAGAACTGTAGCCAGCCGGTGTACGGATGGAAGATGTCGGCCTGGTCCCCAGCCTTCATCTTGGCATAGATGTCGGCATCTGAAGAGCCGATCTCAAAGTTGACGGTAACTTTGGGATACGTAGTCTTAAAGTCCGTCCAGAATTCGGGGGCGTCGTAACCAGCCCAGTCGAGGATGGTGAGGGAGCCGGTGCGTTCAGCGGGGGGAACCTCGGTGGGCATAGTCGTCGGAGCTGGGGTGGCCACTGGGCCGCAGGCAGCGATCAGCAGGACGACGGCGGTGAATGTCCCAATGACTTGTGATGTGCGCTTCATGGCGATCTCCTTCCTTGAGAATGGGGCAGCGGATGGTGCGGCAAGGGTGGGTGCTAAAGCGGTTCAAGCTGAGCGGAAGTGTCTCCTTTCGGGCAAAGCTAATAGCCGGGGGGTGTGATGACCCACAGGGCTTCGCATTCTTCCTTGCTTTTGTTGTGCCACGAGTGAGGTAGATGGCTCTCGAAGGTAATGGCGTCGCCGGCATTAAGAACGTATCGTTCGCCGTTTACGATCACTTCCAGACTGCCGTGCAGCACGATGCCGCACTCCTCATCGCTTTCGTGCGAGTACGGAGTGTCCCCGCTGGTCGCGCCGGGCTTGAGGCGGTAGTACAGCACTTGCAATTTTTTAGAGCGCATGGGCGTGAGGAGATACTCTTCCTCGTTGCGGTTGGGGTAAATCAGGCGCGGGCGTTCGTGAGCCCGGATGACGCGGCCTGTTTTCCCCTGGTCTTCAAAGAAGCCACCAATCTGAATGCCAAGCGCGCGGGAAATTTTCTGGAGGGAGTTGACCGAGGGGGAGATGAGACCGCGCTCCACCTGGCTGATGAAGCTGATGCTCAACCCAGAGAGCTTAGCGACCTGTTGCATCGTGAGTCCACGCCGCTTGCGGGCCTTGCGGATGCCCGCGCCCAGGGTGCGGTCGGTTTTAGTTTTAGGCACGGAGCCTCTCAAGGAAGAAGCGGGGTATGCTAGCGTTTATTATATACTAAAATTTTTTTCAGTCGGATCTTATTTCACCTTCTTTACCGGTCGTACCTATCTCGGCGATGAGAAGTCAGCAGGCTTTAACTGAGAGGCGGTATTTGGGCATCCTCGCAGCATTCATACCTTCTGCAACGACACCTTGTCGCCTCGCCTTCCGGAAACACTGTTCATCTTGCTTCTGGCAGTTGTGTGCCCGAGTGTGACACTTTTCTTGTCCACCGACTTAAGTGGTTCATCCGGCAAATGCCGATAGAATTAGTGGCACTCCACAGCGAGGTGCCATATGCGAGCGCGACTGCAAGTGCGCGACATGACGACCGAAGAACAAGAAGGGATAGAGCAACTGGCTCGAT
>JBQTJD010000314.1:0-2338 GCA_052387475.1 Anaerolineales bacterium
TATGGAGCTTCATGAACAGCGACTGGACTTTGCTCACCACGGACGGATGGGAGGGCGGCCGTGGAGCCGGGCCAATGTTACGCAAACGCTGGCGGCGCAGATATGGATGGAACACGCTCGCCGCGGCGATCCGCCGCCTCATCTTGCCGTCCGCTCTCACTACCACAAAGTTGCTGACTCGTATGATGCGCACCCTACGCGCGTGATACAGACGCCTGCGTGGCAGCTTCACACAGCATATGCACATCGCGTTGTGCCGGAGGAGCTTTCGGACATTGGCGGCATGATTCTTGCGGTTACTGAAGATGGCATAGATGTGAAGAAACTGACGTGGACGACGAACAAGGACGAGAAGGTATGGCGAAAACCATGAACGCACCGTTCATCATGTTGAACGCTGCTTTCTGTCGCCACTGCAAAACGATGGTTATATCTCGACCAGAGACGCCGGCTTGGGTGATCTCGTGTCCTTGCACGCGCACCGCTGTGTCCGGCGGCCATTACGAAACTCTGCGTATAGGGTCGCCGACGGATCGCATCGACTGCACGGAAACGTACACGCCGAGACCGTGGCGCACCGACGACGACAAGGATTCCTCTCTGAGTGTGGTGTAAACATGCGCGTACTCGTTGCGTGCGAGTTCTCTGGTATTGTCCGGGACGCTTTCCGCATGCGCGGACATGACGCGGTATCGTGTGACCTGCTGCCGACCGAGCGAGATGGACCGCATATCCAAGGCGACGTGCTGGACGTGCTTGGCGATGGTTGGGATCTCATGATTGCGCACCCGCCTTGCACGCACCTTGCTGTATCTGGTGCGCGCTGGTTTCGCGGGAAGGAGGCTGAACAGGCCGCGGCGCTCGATTTCATACGCGCGCTATTGGGCGCGCCGATTTCGCGGATCGCGCTCGAAAATCCCGTGAGTATCATCAGCACCCGCATCCGCAAGCCTGACCAGATTATCCAACCATGGATGTTTGGTCACGCCGAAGCAAAGACTACGTGTCTGTGGTTGAAGGGACTGTCATTGCTCCAACCCACCGAGATTATCACCTTACCGTCGAAGGGTCGATGGCAGAATCAGACCCCGAGTGGGCAGAACAAACTCGGCCCGAGCGCGGATCGCTGGAAACTGAGAAGCCGAACCTACGCCGGCATCGCAAGCGCGATGGCCGATCAATGGGGAAAGTAAACGACATGAATGGTGTCATTCCCGCTCCTTGGTATGAGGGCGTCGAGAGAATTCCGACGTTCTCGTGGCTTTCCGCGCTGGCAGAATGCCCACGGCTGTTTGCGCTTCGCTACCGGCACTGGTTGCGTACGCGTGAAGAGACCTTTCACCTGACGGCCGGCACCATCGGTCATGCGGCGTGTAATGAGTGGCTCACGACTGCCGACATGGGCGCGGCGCAGAAACTTGTGGCGGAGATGTGGCCGAAGGACTGGTTTGTGGCGCCGCCGGGGCAGACGACCGTGCCGGTGATGCAGGCAGCAGTTGTGGCCGCGTGTCGGGCGCTTGAGAAGCTGGGACTGCCGGAGGCCGTACTGATACCCATCGAGATATGCGAGCAACCCGTGACGGGTTGGGTGCGTGATCCGCTGACCGGGGATATGTTTCCGCTAGGCGGACGTATGGACGTGGTGCCGTTCCGGGAGCCTGGGGGCCGCACCGTGATCGCGGACCTGAAGTTCAGTATCTACAAACCCTCAACGTGGTGGCTGAACCGCCAGAAGTATGCAACGGCCATGCAGTTGAAGGTGTACGCAGCGCTCGCCAAGGAGTTCTGGGGCGTGGACGTGGATGGTGGCATGGTTCTTGCGATCAACGCGAGCGGCAAGGAAGGCACGCCCGTCGAGGTGGTGCCCGCTGGGAGTGGATGGACCAACGACACGCTGGACGAGGCGTTGGCTTGGGCCGCCGGGCTTCTCCGAGAGTATCACGAACGTGTTAGCTTGGAGAACGGACTGGTTGGGGAAAAGACAACGGGGCAAACACAAGATGTGCTGGAGATGCCGGCATCTTGGAGAAGCCTGGCAGCTTGGCCGATGAATCCTCGGGCGTGCATGGGGTGTGCTTTCAACGAATTCTGTGGAGCATCAACAGGGCGGCGTGCTGCAATCCTTACACAACTGTTTGAGCGTCGGCCGCCTTCCGCCGATAAACGGCTGGCCGCCGGGGAGGGTTGACATGACGATCTTCTGGACGATCAGACATCAGTTCTTTGACCTCCTGCGAATCGTAGGTCTTCGGGATCGGCTGCGTTGTCCGTGGTGTGACGCGGTTGGCACTTTCAAGCCACACGGAGGTTGGCTGGACGTTCACGACAGGCGTCCAAC
>JBQTJD010000315.1:0-2204 GCA_052387475.1 Anaerolineales bacterium
GAAACAACGCCCAAAGATCAAAAGTGAGCGTTGCGCCAAGCCCAATGATGATCGCGCTAATAAAGGAAGGAGCCAGATTGCTCATGTCATCTGTTTATGGGTTGTTTATGCCTGATCACACTTTACCCTGCTGCCGGCAATGTCTTTGATCGGAAATTCCTTTGCCCAATAAACAAGAAAATTTTCTAACGTCAACTCCGCACGCGGTACAGCCGGAACGCGGCCATTTCCTGGTCGTTGCGAACCAGCAGAATGTCGCCGACCAGCACCGGGTGGTTCCAGGTCTTGCCCTCGATCGCTGGGAACCGCGCGAGTTCCGTGAACTTGTCGGTGGCAGCGGCAACCAGCGCCAGCTCGCCCTGCTCTGAAAGCACCAGCAGCAAATCCTGGTCGGGCAACAAGAGCATCTGGCCGGCGCCGTAGCGTCCGCCTTTCCACTTGCGCTTGCCGTCGGCGAGATCGATGCACGAGAGGATGCTGCCGTCAACGCCAAAGGCGTGGCCCTTGTGCATGACGAAATCACTGAAGTACGGCTTCAGCCCGTTTGTTGTCCAGCGCTCCTCGACGCGCCATCCTTCGGGGCCGTGCGCGATCGCGATGCGGCGCATGCCGATTTCTTCACCTCCGGAGCCGCTGCCGATGAGGACGTCGCTGCCCGCGATCACGGCCGGTTGCACGATGCCGTCGGTCTTCCATTTGTGTTTCCAGAACAGCGCGCCGTCGGTTGGAGCGACGCTGATTGCGCCTTGTCCGTTGAGCAAAACGATCTGCGGAACACCGTCGATCGTCGCAAGCTGTGGCGAGCTGTAGCCCCAGCCGCTATCCGGGCCGAACCAACGCGGATTGCCAGTGGCGATATCGTAGGCGGCCAGCTTACCGGCAACAGCGGTGATAACGAGGTCGTCAACGACCAGCGGCGAGCTTGCGAAGCCCCAGCCAGGAATTTTCTTTTTGGTGTCGAACGCTGCGTTGCGCGACCAGACGACGGAACCGTCGCGAGCGTCGAGCGCGTTCAAGATGCCGGTTGCGCCAAATGTGTAGACGCGACCATTATTGAGGGTTGGTGTCCCGCGCGGACCGGCGCCAGCGTTCGACTCCCAGAACCGGGCCGAGTCGCTGTGCATCCAGACTGGCTCGCCGGTGGTCAGGTCATAGCACGAAACGATCTCTTCCTCGCCGCGCTGCTCCTGGGTGTAGATGTGATTGCCGTTGACCGCGAAGGAGGACCAGGCCGGTCCGATCGGACGGCGCCACAGTTCAACGGGCGCCGATTTCGACCAGTCTGTTTCGATGCGCACACCGCGAATGATGTTGTCGCGCTCGGGGCCGCGAAAACCGGGCCACTCAGCTTTTGGCGCGAAGCGCGCCATCGTTGCGACTCCCGGAGCCGGCGCCGCAGCCGCGGGCTTGTTGCTGGTCTTTGTCGGAAGCGGCGTTTCGATTGGCGTGGCTTCTGGAGCAGGTGGAGGCGGTATGGGATTTTTTTCAGTCTCTTTCTCAGTGCTGGCTTGGATTAGAAGGTGTGCCTCGGGAGTCGGCGTCCACCGCCAGTGAAATTCCGAACCCATGCCGATGATGCCGGCGGTTCTTATTATTGTAAACACGCCGCAGGCGAGCAGGGTGGCGCCGCTGATCACTGCACGCCGAGGTCCGGTGGAGAGGGGATGGCTGGCCACCGCTCCAGCGACAAGAGCGAGGCAAAGGACCGGGATGGCATAGACGAAAAGCAACATCCCCTGCATTCCGCCCGCAATGGAGGGATGCACGAGGCGCTTGGTTGCAACGAGCGCGACGACCATCAGCACAATGGCACCCACGCGCTCGACCCATGGCGCCCGGCTGAAGAACAGCCACCACACAACGACTACCAACCCAAGGCCGAGTCCGCCAAACACTGCGAACATGGCGGCGTCGGGAACGACGATGGGAACGACGTATCTGAGCAGCCACATTAGCACTACGGCGACCACACCGGGCCATAGCCGGAGCGGCTTCTGCAGAGTCGGTTCGCCGGTCTTTCTGTTTAACATGGTCTAATCCTCAAAAATTTTTCTTTGTGCGTTTTATGGTGGTGAAAAAAACTTCCTCCCGCACCGCATGGCGCGGCGTCTGCGGCAAAGCGGAATAATAGTTTTTTTTCAAGTAACACGATCTCGATGGCTACGAAGGCAGCTCCTATCAACTGCGTACAAGCGCTAGCCGGA
>JBQTJD010000316.1:0-2430 GCA_052387475.1 Anaerolineales bacterium
TGCACGCAACGCTGACGCTGGCCGACCGTGAAGCGTGATGCGTGAAACGTGAGAGGCCCAATATGACACATAAGAATCACGTTTCACGTTTCACGATTTACACCCTGCCCCTCGGCTTCACCGAAACGAATTGCTACCTCGTCAGCGATGCCGCGACGAAAACCGCCGTCATCCTCGACCCCGGCGACGAGCCGCGCCGCATCCTCGACGCCATTCGGCAACACGCATTCGAAGTGAAAGCCGTGCTGCTCACGCACAGCCACTTCGATCACATCGGCGCGGTGGGCGAAGTTGTGAAGGCCATGGGCGCGCCGCTGCTCATCCATCCATTGGAGTTGCCGCGCTACCGCACTGGCGGCGGGGCCGCACTTTTCGGATTGCCGCAGGGCCATTATCCCGAACCGGACGTGTTGCTCGAGCCGGGCCGTGTGATTGAGTTTGGTCCATTGAAGTTTGACGTGCTGTTTGTGCCGGGGCACACGGTTGGGCATGTGGCGTTTTACAGCGCGGAGGCTGGCGCCGTGTTCAGTGGTGACGTGCTCTTTCACGATGGCATCGGTCGCACCGATTTGCCCGGCGGGGATTACGGCGCGCTGATGCGCAGCATCAAAGCAGTGTTGTTCACGCTGCCGGATGAGACGGCAGTGTACTCCGGCCACGGCCCGGCCACAACGATTGGTCGCGAGCGTGTGAGTAATCCGTTTTTGGCTGATTAGCGAAAACTTCAGATTGGTTTACAGCCTGTCATTCCCGCGAAAGCGCCCAAGCAAAGCTTGGGCGCTTTCGCGGGTGTGACGAGTTGCCGTAAAAAGAAACCCACTCTAGAGTCAGCCGGGGTCAGGGCGCTACATCGGGGGTGAAGACGAGGATGGAATTGGAGTTGGCCCGCGACCCATCGGTGTAATAGGCCACGGCCCACACCCGCCCGCGCCAGCAACACTCGGGCACCGTCCACGCCCAATTCCATCCATCGCTGCCGTTTGCATCCGCGAAGAGCAGCTCCTGTGGCATCCCGGCTTCATCGCGCTGCACGTAAAACTCCACCCGCGCCGCGTTGGACACAGCCGCCGTCACCGTCACTTGCCCGGAGAGGATCATCTGTGTAGGATCGAGCACCTGCGCCGGATATAGCGACAGACCGAAGCTCTCATGCTCCGGGCCGGAGGGCGGCTGGGCGGTGAGGGCGAGGGCAGTCGCGGCGCCGGCCACGTGCGCGTTGAGCGTGGCCTGCGCGCCGCTGTCGGCGGGGGTTGGCGTCGCCTCAACCGAAAACGCCTGCTGCCCCAGGTAGAACCCGACGAACAAACACAGCAGCGTCAGCGCCAGCCCCAGCAAAACCCGCAGCCCGTTCATTCCCCAAGTATAACCATCACCCCGGCGCGCCCAGTACCTTACGGCGCAACAGTAATAAACAACTCCGAGGAGGTGGAGGAGTCATCGGCGTAATAGGCAATCACCCAAACTTGCCCAAACCAGCCGGCGGGCGGAGACTGCCACGTCCAATTCCAACCGTCGTTGCCCTCGTCATCGGTGAATTCGAGTGTGGGGGCGGCGGTCTGATCGGATGGCTGTGTGTAAAACTCCACGCGCACGATGTTGACCGCTGAAGCTGAGATCGTGAACGGGCCGCTGACCTGAAAATCCGCGCCGCCGAGGGATTGCGCGGGCGCAACGCTGAGCTGGATGGCGTCGGGCAGCGGAGGCGTGGCCGCGACTTGCTCGCCCGCTTCCGACGTGAGCCGCAGCGCCGTTGCCGTGGCGATGATTTGCTGCATGAGAGCCGTCGCCCGCGCATCCGGCATGGACGCGGGAGTCGCTGCCGAGCCGCAGGCGGCCAGGGCGAGGCTAATTACCATCGTTATCCATTTCAACTTCATTTTCATTCTCCCAATTGCCTTACAGGAATATAATGCTGCGACACCACGCGTTGTCCTTCATCACTCTGCACCCAGGCCAGAAACTCGCGCGCGGGGCCGGTAGGCTCCGACAGCGCCACGGCCACGAGCAACGCCTGCAACTCAACGTCGAGCGTCACTACCTTCACGTCCTCATTCAAATCCGGCGCGGCGCGGGCTTCGCCTGGGCCTGGTGACCCGCCTATGTGGGGCGACGCCCAACGACGCGGTTCTCCCACGCCCCAGTGGGGCGCGGGCACATAACCGAGCGCGCCCGGGGTTTCGGCGACCAATTCACGCATGGCCGCCCACGTGGGCGCGAGCAGGGCGTTGCGAGTCGGTGCAAGCTCGATGCCAACGGCGCGGTTGAATGCCAACGCTGCTTCGGAACCCGCCTCGCGCACGACGACGCGGATCGCGCCCGCCGCGCCGCCCACTTGCGCCCACTCGGTGATTTGACCGGCGAGTAGCGCGCGAACTTGAGCGAGGCTGAGGCGGGCGATGGGATTGTCGGGATGAACGATGACGGCGAAGG
>JBQTJD010000317.1:0-6738 GCA_052387475.1 Anaerolineales bacterium
CGATCAACGCCGCCATCGCCCCGCAGGCTGGCACGATGCCATTCTCGCTGGGGCCGGTTGGGTCAGGGTTGGTGGCGATGAAACGCGCGCCGCCCGCGACCAGCCGCACCGCGCGCGTGATCGCCTCTATGTTGTAAGTGTGCGTCTCGCCCAGCACTACGTAATCCGGCTCGTGATCGGTCATCACATACCCGGCATCGTGAATGGGGCCGGTCAGCCCGCTCTCGCCGATGATGAACGCTTTGCCGTTGGGCCGCTGTGATTGCAGGAAGAGCGCGGTGGCGAGGCCGGAGGTGAAGATGCGCTCGGCGGGGATGTCGAGGCCGATGGTGTGCAGCCGGTACGATAGATCACGCGGGGTGTACAGCGGGTTGTTCGTCAGCACCAGCCATTCACCACTGCCGGCCTTGAGCCGCTCGATGAACTGATCGGCGCCGGGGATAAGCGTGCGCCCGCTGACCAGTACGCCATCCATATCAGTCAAGTAATGTTTACGATGTGAAGTCATAGATCACGTAGGGGCAGGGCGTGCAAAGCGTGCGAACGAGTTCGCCCTTTGCCAGTCCCTGCCCGCTTTCACGGGGATGAATGGGAGTCGAACCCACCCACCGCCTCTGAGAGGCGGCGCAACGATTTTGAAGACCGAGGCCACCACCGGATGACATCCATCCCCGCGCGCGATTGTAGCAGATGGCGATTGGCTGATAGCTGATAGCAAACTTTGTCAATGCGCAGCCATCTGCTATCTGCCATACACCACCCACCCCAGCACCGCCGCTATCGCAATCACCACCGCGGGATTGATGTTCGTAAACGTCAGCACGCCGAACGTGACAGCAGTGATCAACAGCTTGTCCCAGCCCGCCGTGGCCGCGCCCGCCCAGCCGAGCGATTTTATTTTGAACACCGTCACGGCCATGTCGTAAGTTGTCCACAACAGAAAGCCGACGACGACGGGCCGCACGGCTTGCAACATGGCTTGCAACGTTTTCGAGTCCTTGATCTGAAAAAAGAAACCGATGGCGGCCAGCATGAGCAGCGTCGTGGGGACGACGGTTCCGGCCGCGCCGGCTGCCGCGCCCCAGAAGCCCGCCAGTTTGTACCCGACGAAGGCCGAGACCTGCGGCGCGATCGGCCCCGGAAGCGAGTTGCCGACGGCGACCGCATCGGCGAATTCCTCCGGCGTCACCCAGCCTACGGTCACGCATTCGCGCTGCATCAATGCCAGCGACGCCGGCCCCCCGCCCCACGAGAGAAACGCCACCCGGGTGAAGAGCCAGAAAATTTCAAGGTAAATCATTCGCGCCTCCGATCAATGCCCGTGAATTTAGGTGACTGTCACTGGGCAGCCTGCACCTGGAAATTCTCGTCGCTCTATTGCCCAGTGACAGTCACCTTTGCGCAAGACGAGATTCTAATTGAGCGCCGCGCATTGTGCATTGCGAATTGAATGTTACAATCCCCGCCCGATGACCCTCGCAACGGATGAACTGAAAAAGCTCGGACCGCACGTGCTGGTGTTCGACGATGCGCTCACGCTCGCCCGCGCCGCCGCCGAGTACATCTCCGTGCTGTCGGCGGAACCGGCCATCCAACGGCAGCGGTTCACGCTGGCGCTGTCGGGCGGTAGCACACCGCAACAGCTCTTTCGGATTTTGGCCCAGCCGCCCTATGCGCTCATTTTGCCGTGGAATGACATGCACGTCTTCTGGGTCGATGAGCGCTGTGTTCAGCCGGAGGACGAGGGCAGCAATTACAAACACGCGCGCGACCTGTGGCTGAGTCAGGTGCCCCTCCCGCGCTCGCACATCCACCGCATCAAGGGCGAGTTGGGGCCGCAGGCCGCCGCCGAGGACTACGCGGCGCAGTTGCGTGAGTTCGCCGAGATTGAGCAGGACTGGCCGGCGTTCGACCTGGTGGTGCTGGGCCTGGGGGTGGATGGGCACACCGCCTCGCTCTTTCCCGGCCCGGTGCCCATCGCCGAATTAACTGAAACGACGCTGGCGGTGACCGCGACCTATCAAGACCGCCCGGCCAATCGGGTGACGCTCACGCCCATCGTCCTCAACAGCGCCCGCAACCTCATCTTTCTTGTTTCGGGGGAAGCCAAGGCCGAGGCGCTGGCGACGGTATTGCGGGGCGACGCCGACCCGGTGCGCTGGCCTGCCGCGCGCATCCGCCCAAGACGCGGCCTGGTGACGTGGATGATTGACCGCGCCGCCGCGAGCAAATTGGGATAGGCGCAATCAGTGAAACGTTCTGTCCAATTTGGAGTCAACAGACTCAACGCAAAGTCGCAAAGCAGCAAAGACGCAGGGGAAAGGCTTGGCGACCGCGCGAACAAGTTCGCCAGCGTCCTTGCGTTAAGTTCTCCCGGAGGCACATCATGGAAATGGCAATCGTTGGGTTGGGCAAGATGGGCGGCAACATGGCCCGCCGGTTGAGCAAGAGTGGCCACCGCATCGTCGGCTTCAATCGCTCGCGCGAAACCACCGACCAAATCACCGCCGAGGTCGGCATGGCGGCGGCATACTCGCTCGAAGAGGTGGCGCAGAAGCTCAGCGCCCCGCGCCACGTGTGGCTCATGCTCCCCGCCGGCCAAACCACCACCGAGAGCGTTGAGAAATTTATGGCCCTGCTCTCAACCGGCGATACCCTCATCGACGGCGGCAACAGCAACTACAAAGAAGATGCCAAACACGCGGCTATGCTCAAAACCAAAGGCATTCATTTTGTGGATGTGGGCACGAGCGGTGGGATCTGGGGACTCGCGGAAGGCTATAGCATGATGATCGGCGGCGAAGCGGACGCCGTCAGCCGTTTGCGACCGATCTTCGAGAGTCTGGCCCCTGCCCCTGACAAGGGCTGGGGACACGTCGGGCCACACGGCGCGGGACACTACGTGAAGATGGTCCACAACGGCATCGAGTACGGCATGATGCAGGCCTACGCCGAGGGTTTCGAAATCATGCACGCCAAAAAGGAACTCGGCCTCGACCTGGCGCAGATTTCACGCATCTGGCAACACGGCTCGGTCGTGCGCTCGTGGCTGCTCGACCTCACCGCTGACGCGCTGGCCGAGGACGCCGACCTGAGCGCGCTCAAAGGCTACGTGCCGGATTCGGGCGAGGGCCGCTGGACGGTGTTCGACGCGATCGACCTCGACGTGCCCGCGCCCATCATCACCCTCTCATTAATGATGCGCTTTGTCTCACGCCAGGACGAGAGCTATGCCGCCAAGCTGCTGGCCGCGATGCGGAATAAGTTTGGCGGACACGCTGTGAAAAAAGCGTGAAACGTGAAATGTAAGGCGTGATGGGCGTCACCGCGATCACGTTTCACGCATCACGTTTTACGTCACATCAATATGGCAGACTCCACGACTATCGTTATCTTCGGCGCTTCCGGTGACCTGACGACGCGCAAACTCATCCCGGCGCTGTTCAACAATTTCAAGAAGGAGCGCCTGCCCGCAGGGACGCGCATCGTCGGCTTTGCGCGGCGGCCGTGGGATCACGATGACTTTCGGGCCACACTGCTCGAAGGGATGAAGGAGTTTGCGCCCGGCTTCGATGCGGCGATGTGGGAGAAGTTCGCGGCGAATATCACTTACTTCAAAGGTGATCTCGACACGGCGGAAGATTTCGTGCGGCTGGGCGCGTCTCTCAACAAGCTCGAAGGCAAGTCATCGAACCGGCTGTATTACCTCGCCACCGCGCCCGAATATTACGGGCCGATCAGCCAGCATCTCGGCGCGGCGGGGATGACGACTGAAGATGGCGCACCTGACGGGGCGCGAAACTGGCGGCGCGTCATCATCGAAAAGCCGTTCGGCACCGACCTGGCCTCCGCGCTCGAACTCAATCGCGCCGTGCATGCCGCTTTCAATGAGACGCAGATCTATCGCATCGACCACTACCTCGGCAAAGAGACCGCGCAGAACATTCAATTCTTCCGTTTTGCGAATACCATCTTCGAGCCGGTGTGGAACCGCAATTACGTTTACAGCGTGCAGATCACCGTGGCCGAGAAAGTGGATGTCGGCCATCGGGCGGGCTTTTACGATGGGGCGGGCGTGCTGCGCGATATGTTCCAGAATCACATCCTGCAACTGCTGACGCTGGTGACGATGGAGCCGCCCGCCTCCTTCAACGCCGACGCCATCCGCAATGAAAAGGTCAAAGTGTTGCAGGCCATCCGGCCCATTCACGCAGAGCGTACCGCCGAGGAGACAGTGCGCGCGCAGTATCGGACGTACCGCGATGCAAAGGGCGTGTCACCCACCTCCGACACGCCGACGTACGCTGCCCTGCGCTTGCACATCGATAACTGGCGCTGGCAGGGCGTGCCGTTTTATCTGCGCTCGGGCAAGGCATTGAAGGAACGCGTGACCGACATCGTGATTCAATTTCGTAAGCCGCCGCATGTGATGTTCAACTTCCCGCCCGGCCATCGCTTGGACTCGAACATGCTCGTCATCCGCATCCAGCCGGATGAGGGCATTCATCTGCGCTTCGAAGCCAAGGTACCCGACTCGGCGCAGGAGACGCGCTCGGTGGATATGGACTTTCACTTCCGCGATTCGTTTGGCGATGGCGCACTGCCGGATGGCTACGAGCGGCTGCTGCTCGACGCCCTGAACGGCGATGCCTCGCTCTTCACGCGCGGCGACGAGATTGAAGCGGCGTGGCGTTTTATTGACCCGATCCTCACCGGCTGGGCCGGGCCGCACGCGCCGCCGTTAGTGTTTTACGAAACCGGCACCTGGGGCCCCGTCGCCGCCGACAGCTTCATCGCCCGCGACCACCGAGAGTGGTTGTTGGGGGATTTGCATGCGAAGTAGAGGCGACACATCACGATGAGCGCCAAAATTCCCGAACACATGCAAGCCGTTCAACTCGACGCCTACGGCGGTCCGCTGACAACACAGCAATGCCCGGTTCCGAAGCCTGGCCCCGGCGAAGTCTTGGTTCGCATGGCGGCCGCGCCCATCAACCCTTCCGATTTATCTTTCCTGCAAGGCACCTATGCGACTCAAAAGCCTTTGCCCGTCATTCCCGGAATCGAGGGCAGTGGAACCGTCGTCGCCGTTGGGCCAGGGTTGTTCCCCCGCTGGCTGCTAGGCCGGCGCGTGGCCTGCACTTCATCGCCCAGGGCCGGCGGCACGTGGGCGGAATACATGCTGACCTCCGCCAGCCTGTGTATTCCGCTCCAAAGCACGGTCACACTTGAACAGGGGGCGATGCTGGTAGTGAACCCTTTGACCGCATTGGCATTTTTGGAGATCGCCCAACGCGAAAAACACGCGGCGATTGTGAATACGGCGGCAGCTGGCGCGCTGGGGCGGATGATTTTGCGCTTGGGGCAGCGGAACGGAATCCCAATTATTTGTGTGGTGCGACGGCCAGAGCAGGTGGAAGTGGTTCGGGCGCTGGGCGCTGACCATGTGCTCGATAGCGGCCAGCCTGATTTCGACGCTCGATTGCAGACGCTGACGCATCAACTGAATGCGACGCTGAGCCTGGATGCAGTGGCGGGGAGTCTGACCGGTCAGCTCGTCGAAGCGGCGCCTTTCGGAGGCACCGTGCTGGTGTATGGCGCCCTGTCCGGTGAGTTGGCCAGCTTTCATCCGGGCAAGTTGTTGTTTGAGCATAAACGCGTCATCGGCTTCTACCTGCCGAACTGGCTGGCGAAAAAGAATTTGCTTCAATCCCTCCAGATCTCGCAACGAGCACAGCGGCTCGTGGGTTCACAGTTACAGGCCACCGTTCAGCAACGTCTGCCACTGTCGTCGGCACAGGAAGCTGTGAGTGTGTATCGCAGCAACATGAGCGCCGGGAAGGTCTTGCTGATAGCTGATCCGCTCATGATGCGAACGGTATAATGTCGCGACTTTGCGGTTGAATAAAAGACTGACCTTACTCACAGGTGACTGTCACTGGCTACAAGGCCATGAAATTCCGGACGCTTTCAGCCAGTGACAGTCACCTAAAACCGGGCGCCGTGCGTAAGGTGAGTGATAGACACTGAATGTTGCGACAACTCATCAATGTTTTAACAACGGGTGTGTTGGTATCGGCTTGCGCGCAGGCCATGCCCACTGCTACACCGTCGCGGATAGAATCCACTTCTACGTCGATTCCCCCTATCCCGATCACGTTTCCCACCGCGATTCCGGAAGAGACGCCGCTGCCGATACCAACAGCGCAATCGCTGTTTCCAAAAGTCTCAGCGAATGATTGGCAGAAAGGCCCGGCCACTGCGCGCGTCACCATCATTGAGTACGGCGACTTTCAGTGACCGGGCTGTGCGAGCCTCGCGCCCGTGCTGGCGCGATTACAGCAAGCGCATCCGAGCGACGTCCGCATCGTCTATCGCCACTTCCCGCTGCGCGACATCCACGACAAAGCGCAGCTCGCTGCCGAGGCCGCCGAGGCCGCTGGCGCGCAGGGCCGGTTCTGGGAGATGCACGACTTGCTCTTTATGCGGCGCGATGAGTGGGTGGATCAAAGCGTGGCGGATTTTCGCAAGACGTTGGCGATGTACGCGACGGAAGTGAAGCTCGATGAGCAGCGGTTCGCCGCCGATCTCGACAGCGGCGCGTTCAAAGCGAAAGTGGATGCGGCGTATGACACCGCGACCACCCTCGGAGGCCAGGGCTTGCCCGGCACCCCGTTCGTGCTCTTCAACGATCAGCCGTTGGAGCAGAAGGCGATCCCGTTTCAGTTCTGGGCCTTC
>JBQTJD010000318.1:0-5631 GCA_052387475.1 Anaerolineales bacterium
TTCGCGTTACATGTGAAGAGACCCATGTCCAATTCCTTCATCCCCGAGTGGGCCAAACGCGTGGTGTGGTATCAGATTTTCCCGGAGCGCTTTTGGAATGGCGAACCGGTTAACGATCCGCCCGTGACCGCCCAGCAGTATAGTTGGCCGCACGATCACACCTCGCCGTGGCAGATTCATCCGTGGACTTCGGATTGGTACGAGTTGCAGCCGTACGAACGATTGAATGGCCGCGACATCTGGTTCAACATTCAGCGGCGACGCTACGGCGGCGACCTGCAGGGCATCTGGCAACGGCTCGACTATCTGCAGGAGTTGGGTGTGACGGCGCTGTATCTCAACCCGGTCTTTGAGTCGCCCTCCTCGCACAAGTACGATGGCGCAAGCTACCATCACATTGACCAGCACTTTGGCCCCGACCCCGAAGGCGACCGCAAACTCATGGCGAGCGAGACGTTCGCCGACCCGCGCACGTGGGTGTGGACTTCGGCTGACCGATTGATGCTCGACCTGATCGCTGAAGTGCATCGGCGCGGTATGCGGATCATTTTCGATGGCGTCTTCAATCACCTCGGCCTCAGCAGCCGGGCCTTTCGTGACGTGGTCGAGAACGGGCAGGCCTCGCGTTACAAAGACTGGTTCAAAATCCTGGATTGGAACACGCCGCAGCGGTTCGCGTCGTTCACCTACAGCGGCTGGTTTGGCAACCCGGAATTGCCCGAGCTGAATCAAGACGAGCGCGGCCTGACCACCGCGCCGCGCGAGTACGTCTTCGCCGCGACGCGCCGCTGGCTCGACCCGGATAGGGACGGCGATCCGCGCGACGGCATCGACGGCTGGCGGCTCGATGTCGCCTTCTGCGTCCGCCATCCCTTTTGGAAAGACTGGCGCAAGTGGGTCAAGGGTATTAATCCCGAAGCGTATTTGGTGGCGGAGATCGTCAACGAAGACGTGAATGAGCCGTACTTGCAGGGCGATGAGTTTGATGCGGTGATGCACTACGACTTTGCTTTTGCGTGCATGGAATTTTTCGCCGAGCGCCGAATCACTGTGACCCAGTTCGACCACGAGCTGCGCCGCACCCGTGAAGCCTATCCACCGGGTGTGGCCTACGGCTTGCAGAATTTGCTCGATAGCCACGATACCAACCGCGTCGCCTCGCACATCGTCAATCGCGGCCGGCTGAATTACCGCAATTGGAAGACCAATCAGCCCATCTCACAGGCCAGCCAGAATCCGGCGTATGACACGCGAGCGCCGACTACCGAAGAGAAACGAATCCAGAAATTGATGGTGCTGGTGCAGATGACGTACGTCGGTGCGCCGATGGTGTACTACGGGGATGAGGTTGGGATGTGGGGGGCGAACGACCCGTGCTGCCGCAAGCCGATGGTGTGGCCGGAGCTAACACACGCGCTGGAAGCCGTCCTGCCCGATGGGTCACCGCGGCTCGCACCGGCCGTCGTCGCGTTCGATCATCACCTATTCGATCACTATCGCCGCCTTATCCACTTGCGCAACAACAGCCCGGCGTTACAGGTCGGCGAGTTCATCACACTGGTCACGGATGATGCGAACGGCGTGTATGCGTACGAACGGCGACATGAGAACGAACGTGTCGTGGTGGTGATCAATGCCGATTCAACCCTACAACGTGTAACACTGCGCGTCGGCGGCGATGCCGTCTGGGTGGATGCGTTCGATAACGGAATGGCGCACATCACGAACGGAGGCGCGATTACCGTCGAAGTGGCGGCGGGCAGCGGGAGAGTGTTGCGAATCGCATAGCAAGACCTTCGGGGTTTTGGGCAAAACTCCGCTTTGCACGACCTGAGGGTTTTACCACACAGGAGACGCCACCGCTTCGCTTAGACCGGGGCGTCTTTACAACAATCGTAGAGACGGGCCGGTGGCCCGTCTCCCTTTTATGCGTGGCCCTGACCCAGTAAAAACTCCAGCGGGATGTGAACCCGTGCGCGCCAGGCGGCCTCATTGTGTTCTGCGCCTTCGAACTTGCGCGTCATCCAATCAATGCCCTCGCGATAGCCGGCAGCCCGCAAGTGCTCATCCATGCGGCGCTGAAACGGCTCGTAATTCCAATCTAGCGTCGTCGTGCCAAAATCGAAATACAACTGGTGTGCGCCGGCCCTCGGCAAGTGTGCGCCGAGATAATCTACCAGCATGTTCTCGCCTGCCGGCCAATGGGTTGAAAGACAACCCGCGCCGCCGAAGAGGTGCGGATACTGTTCGAGCGCATAGAGGGAGATCAAACCGCCCATGCTCGACCCCATGACAAACGTGTTGGGCTGATCGGGCAGCGTGCGGTACATGGCATCAATGACCGGCTTGAGTTCCTCGACCAGGAATTTGAGATACGAGTCGGAATACGGGGCCGCGCCCGACCAATCCACAAACTGCGCCAGCAGCGCATCAGAGCCGGAGCCAACCAACGCTTTCTCCGGCATATACTCGGCGCGGCGGTTGCCGCTGTTCCACACCCCCACCACAAGCGGAGCGCGGATGCGACCGCCGGCCACGAGGCGGGTAATCGCTTCTCGGATGCCCCAGTGTTCGCCACCGAACGCCCCGTGCGGCTGAAAGAGATTCTGCCCATCGTGCATGTACAACACCGGATAACGCGTGTTGCCCTCGGCGTAGCCGGGTGGGCGCCACACATCCACATGTCGCGCGACGACATACTTGGAAGGGAAATTGGTGTGACGCTGAATAACATCGCCATCAGACAGGCGGTGGGGCGTGATTGAGTGCAGCATGGTGTGTGAAGGTGAGATGAATGTGAGGCGGTGATTATAGCGTTGGGATTTCTGTTTTGCCTCGCTTATAATCGCGCGCATGCCGCTGCCACTTGCACTGGTCTTCCACTTTAATCAACACACTAATCAACACGCTGAGGTCGCCAATCGCACATGCTATCGCGGTTTGCTCAACGTGCTGCGGGCGCATCCCAAACTCAAGTTCAACCTGCATCTCTCAGGCACGCTGCTGCGGGCGCTGAATTGGTTTGACTCCGATACGCTGGCTTTGGTGCGGTCGGGCAGAGAGGTAGGGCAATTTGAATTGCTCGCCAGCACGTACGCGCAGAACAACCCCTATGCGTGTGATGATTGGGACAACGCGCAACAGATCGGCTTGCATCAGCAGGTGCTCAAAGATTTATTCGGCGTGGAGCCGGTGACGTTCTGGAATGCCGAACGTTGCTGGCGGCAATCGCTGGTGAAGGTGATGGCCGAGAGTGGTTTGCGTGTAACGCTGGTGGAAGATCACATCCTGCGGGCTGCCGGCCACACTGATCCGCTGCCGGCCTCGACCACATTCGACGGGCACACGGTCACCCTCGTCTATGACGATACGCTCTTCCGCGAGCGCCTCAACTTCGCAGCTTGGTTTGGGCGACGGGCGCAACTGTTCAATTATCTCGACGCGATTGCCGAGCGGCCCAACTCCAAAAAGTTCGTGCTGGCCTACGCCGAAGACGCTGAAGCGATGGGGCTGTGGCCGTGGGAGGCTGGTTATTTGCCGCACGCCGCGTGGGCCAATCTGGATAAGCTGTTGAGCGAGATCGAAGAGCGCGAGGCTTACAAACTGGTGCATCTCGGTTCGGTGCAGGCACAGACGCAGATTGAGTCGCTGCCCGACGGAGCAGCCCGCTGGATGGATCAGGCGCTGCTCGACGCCAATCGCCCGTACCATGAAGACGGCTATCGCAACTGGTTCGAGTTTCTGCACAACTCGCCCAAGAACCAATACTTCCGCAAACTGCACACCGTCGTGCGCTCAAACTTGCAGCAAGTTGGCGCGGCGCTGGAGACGGGAGGCTATCACTCGCCAGTGCAATCCCCGGCCGATCGTTTCTATCGGCAAGCCATCGAAACATATTGCAGCCATCAATATGAGTTCGGCTGCATCGGCGTGGGCGGGCGCGGTTATTGGGGTTGGGAGAACGTGCGCTCGGCGTTTTTGTTCACGCGGCTGGCCGAGATCGCCGCGAACCCAGAGCCGCGCCGCTGGATCGAAGACCTCAACGGCGATGGCTCCGACGAGCAGCTTTTATGCGATGGCCGGCAACTGGCGATGTTCACCGCCTACGGTGGGCGGCTGCTCGGCTGGTATGATCTGCACGCCGGGCGACAGTGGGTGGGCAATCAATTGGCCGTGCCGCCCGCGCCGTATACCAGTGGCGCCTCCCAACTTCCGACCCTCACCGCGATGAAGGCCCGCTGGCTGCCCGATACGTTTGAAGCCGATCTCAAAGCATGGAAAGAGCAAAAGATAAAGGAAGCCGCGCCGACAAAGTTGGGCCGACATCTCTCACCGGAACTTTTTGCGCGTGAGGCCGATGAGCTGACGATGTACGTCAATCCACCCGCGCCCAACGGCGCCGTGTGGCCGCTCACCGCGCAGATCGGCGCGCTTAACGACTGGCTGACGCTGGATCGCGGCGACGAGCAGCAGCCCGATGGTTACCTCGACTATCGCTTTGAAGATGAAGGCGTCATTCGCTACCTCAATACCCTAACACCGGCGCTGAAAATTGAGAAGCGCGTGTCGCTGAGCGAGGGCGGCTTGCGCGTGCACTACACGCTCAACAATCAGACCGACCGCAAGCATCACCTGCGTTGGCGGCTGACCAACGAGCTTAATCCCGACTACGCCGAGATGTTGACTGGGGGACGGGCGGCGCTGGAGGTTGTACAACACGAAGGTCGCTACCCCGCTATTCGCAACACGCGCACCGGCGCGACGGTCATCGTAAAGCCCTCGGTGGCATGGGTGGAGGTCGGATACACGATTAACCTGCTCAGCTTCGATCTGTGGCTGGCCTTTGAGTGGGAGTTGCCTGCGCGCGAAGAGGTACAGTTTACGGTGGAGTTGTTGACCGATCCGTGAACGGCGCTTAATCGCCCGCAAATCTGCGGGGCGTATCTTCGTATTCGCGGCTATAATTCGCGCGCTGCCTGAAGTTGGAGTTACGCAGTTGCTCAAAGATTATCATTCCGAGCCGCGCTTTTGCGGCGAGGAATCTCTACTTTCGGCCAGAGATTCCGCGTTCTGCGAACGACGCTTCGCTCGGAATGACAACTTTCAAAAGCGTAAGTCCTACTGAAATTTACAAGCCCCGCTTAAGGAGCCAATACGTTCGATGAAGACCCGCGTTGTCATCCTCGCCGGTGGAGAAGGTTCTCGGCTGGGCGTGCTCACCGCCAAACGCGCCAAGCCCGCCGTTCCCTTCGGCGGCAAATACCGCATTATTGACTTCACCCTCTCCAACTGCGTGAACTCCGGCCTGTTCGATCTGATGATCCTCACACAATACCGACCGCACTCGCTCAACGATCACATCGGCGTCGGGCGCCCGTGGGATTTGGACCGCTCCTTTACCGGCGGCGTCCGCATTTATCAACCGTACAAAGGACGGGCGGATACGGATTGGTACGCGGGCACGGCGGACGCCATCCAGCAGAACTTCACTTTCCTCAAATAATGCCGCACCGATTTTGTGCTGGTGCTTGGCGGCGACCACATCTACCAGATGAACTATGCCGAGATGCTGGCTTATCATCAAGAGAAAGAAGCCGATCTCACCATCGCCACCTTGCACGTCTCGCTGGA
>JBQTJD010000319.1:0-5777 GCA_052387475.1 Anaerolineales bacterium
CGGCAATGTCCTGGATGTGTGCTTCGTATTCCAGCGCCTCATCCAAATCCATATCGAAGCTGCGATACATACTACGCTTCGTCAAGCCGAAAGCGCGTGTGGCTCCGTTCGCGAACTGCGTCGCCCACTTCTGTACTTCGGCGGCGAACTCGACTTCCGGTGCGACGACGTTCACCAATCCCCATTCGAGCGCGGTGCTGGCCGGCAGCTTCTCGGCGGTGAGCGCCATTTGATACGCGCGTGCGTATCCGATGAGCCGTGGCAGCATCCAGTTGAGGCCGCTGTCGGGGATGAGGCCGATCTTGCTGAAGGCGAGCATGAAGGTCGCTTTCTCCGAAGCGATGCGAAAATCGCACGCCAGCGCCACGCCGCAACCGGCGCCCGCCGCCACGCCGTTGATCGCGCCGATGATGGGCTTTTCAGTTTTGATCATTTGCTTGATGAGCCGGTGATAGCCGTGGCGCAAGTGCTCACCGATGGAGAATCCGTCGTCGCGATTTTGCGTGTCGGCGAGGTCTTGCCCGGAGCTGAAGCCACGCCCCGCGCCGGTGAGGGTGATGCAGCGCACCGAGGCGTCGCGGTCGGCTTGCTTGAACGCATCCGTGGCTTCGCTGATCATTTGATCGTTGAAGGCGTTGAGCGTTTGCGGGCGGCTGAGGGTGAGGGTGGCAGTGCCATTTTCGGTGGAGTAGAGGATCGTCTGATAGTCCATGGTCGAGTGGTCTCGTGGTCAGAGGGCCTTGAATTGCTCGAAGGTTTCTTTGCAATCGTTGCAAGTATAGATCGTGCGGCAGAGCGTCGAGCCGAAGCTGTTCTTCAACGATGTGTTGTCGCTGCCACAGCGTGGGCAAGCGGCGTGATCATATAAAATCAAATTGATGTCGCCGCTGTGTTTCACGGGCGGGCTAAGGCCAAACGCCTTGAGCTTCGCGCGGGCTTCGTCTGTGATCCAATCGCTCGTCCACGGCGGATACAGTACGGTTTTCACTTCGACCTCTCCCGCGCCCAATGCCCGCACATGCTGCGCGATCTCATCACGTATAACGTGCAGCGCCGGGCAGCCGGCGAAGGTCGGCGTCATCGCCACAATGACGCGCGCACCCTCCACCGTCACCGCGCGCACGATGCCCATCTCGACCACCGAGACCACCGGGATTTCGGGGTCTTTTACGTCATGGAGGGCGCGCCAGATTTCGGATTCGGTCATTGCAAGATGGGCAACCGCACTAAGCGAAGCGACGGTTGCCCTTACCATTCGGCTTCAGGGTCGAGGCGGGCAACCTGCTGAAAATCGGCCAACAGCGCGGCGAGGTGCGGTGTGTGCGTCGCACGCGTTAGCGTGCTTATGCGCGTGATGTTTATCGTTGGCGCGTCCGGAACACGCAGCCCGGAATTGGTGAGCCACGGCGCCACGCACGACTGCCATTCAGTCAGCACGGTGCTCAACGGCGGTGTCATGCCTCGCGCAACGAGAGTCGGTTCCCCATCGGATTGCACAAACAGTTGTTGGGCCAGCGGCCATTGCACGTCGAGCGCGGCCTGCATCCGGCGCTGGCTCTCCTTCGTCCCCAATCCCAGCCGCTTCACCCAGGCGCTGCTGTGCTTGTAATGATAAAGCTCTTCCGTCCGAATCTTGGCCGCGACTTCGGCCAGCGGCTTGTGTGCGCTGTGAACGAGTTGCGCGAGCAGCGCCATTTCGTACGCATCGAAGAGATATTGCCGCAACATAGTGAAAGCCCAATCGCCTTTGGGCAACTCGACGAGTTGCACGTTGCGGAAGCCGGCGGCGTCGCGGAAGAAAGCGAGCTGGTCGGGTGTGCGGCCGGCTTCGTGGCCGGCCAGCGCGCAGTGCAGGTCGTAATACAACATGGCGTGGCCCAGCTCATCCTGCGCGATGTTCGCCAGGCCGATGTCTTCCTCGAGGATGGGCGCGTGCCCCGTCCACTCGGCGTTGCGATGCGCGAGGATGAGTTCGTCGTCCGCGAGGGCAAGCAGTTTTTGGGCTAAGGCTCTTTCGATGTCAGTCATACTGCTTCAACGCAAAGTCGCCAAGGCGCAAAGAAAAACAACACCTTGCGTGTGCGAACTTCGTTCGCCAGCTCCTTTGCGCCTTTGCGTTAAGTTTTCCGGCGCATTTTTTGACGCAGGCCGCCCACATCGCCGTATTCGGATTGCTGTTTGTACGTCTTCTCGCGCGCCGGGGCAAACCAGCTTTCTTCGACGCCCGGCTCAGTGCGAGTGATGGCGCTGGCCGGACAGACCCACCACACGAACACATCCTTCGCGGGGTACTTTTCGAACGCCAACTTCAATGCCTCCTGCGGCGAGCGCGCTTCCACTTCACCCACATGCGTCACAAATGTCATCGCGCGGCGCTGTGAAGTTTTTTGAAAGATGAAATAGGCTTCGGGTTGCAAGTTAGAAGGTTCGAAAGTTGAGTGCCATTCCGGATTCGCCGCCATCTCTTCCGCCGTCATCGAAAAGATACGGTCGGCGCGGGCAACCCACAGACTTTCGCAATCGGGGCGGCGCACGTGCACATCGCGGGCATTCATCAGCGCCATCTCCGCATCGGGCGCGTGAATGCTGCCGATGCTCCGATGCGGTTGTCCGGCGTCATCCTGCTTGAACACTTCCCAGCGGGGCCACTGTGTATCAGACACGTGATGAATTTGAGATCGCGTGAAACGTGGTCAGCGAAGTGGCTCTCACGTTTCACGCATCACACCGCTTGTCGCAGCGCGTATGCCTGTAAGGCCTCGCGCACCCACTGCCCATCTTCGTGCGCCTGACGGCGCGCGGCGAGGCGCTCTTTGTTCATCGGGCCGTTGCCCTTGACGACCTGCCAGAAGTGATCCCAGTCAATCGGGCCGTGCTGCCAGTGGCCGGTGGCTTCATCGAAACGCAGGTCGGGATCAGGGAGGGTGAGGCCGGCGGCGAGCAGTGCGGGCACTTCCTCGTCGAGGAACTCCTGCCGCACCTCGTCGTTCGTGCGGGTCTTGATCCCCCACTTGAGGAGTTGCGGCGAATTGGGCGACTCGGAGTCGTGCGGGCCGAACATCATCAGCGTGGGCGGCCACCAGCGGTTGAGGCCATCCTGCACCATCGCGCGCTGCGCCGGCGTGCCCTGTGCGTATTTGATCACCATCTCCTTGCCCTGCTTGTAGTGGAAAGTTTCCTCGGCGCAGATGCGCACCATCGCGCGCGAGTACGGTCCATACGAGCAGTGCGCGAGCATCGTCTGGTTTTTGATCGCGGCCCCGTCCACCAGCCAGCCGATGAGGCCGATGTCGGCCCAGTTGAGGGTGGGGTAGTTGAAGATGCTGGAGTATTTGGCCTTGCCGGCCAGCAGCGCGTCGAGCATCTGTTCGCGCGTGACGCCCAGCGTCTCGGCAGCGTGATAGAGGTATTGCCCGTGCCCGGCCTCGTCCTGCACTTTGGCGATGAGGATGAGTTTGCGCCGCAGGCTGGGGGCGTGGGGGATGAACGCGCCCTCGGGCAACATGCCCACCACCTCGCTGTGCGCGTGCTGCGAGATCATGCGGATGAGCTGCTTGCGATACTCCTCCGGCATCCAATCGCCCGGCTCGATCTTTTCGCCGCGCGCGATGCGGGCTTCAAATCTCATCAGCTTTTCTCCATCGTCAGCAGCCAGAGTATTGACTGGGGGTCCCTTAATCGAATTGCTCATCGTCTACATCCATTTGAGGCCACAGCAGGAAAACTGCCTTGACCTTATTGATTATCGCTGAGTGAAGCAATCAGTTCGACACTGACTGGCCGAGAAAGAATTACACCGTTGCGTTCGACACTTTCAATTATTACCATCTTAGTCCCATCTGGAGACCAATCATGGGCTGCTTGGTATGGCCAAATTCGCACAACCTGAGATGTAGAGGTATTGATTACCCAGCTGCCCGCAGCATTTTGATACTCGCCGCTAAATGAAAGCCATTGACCATCAGGTGACCATCGAGTACCACCGCCAAAACCAATGCTCGCGAGGAAGATCATAGGATCTGTCCTATTCGCGTCCATAATATACAGGTCTTGAGGATGACGGAGCAATTCGCCGACATCATATACCGTCTCAACTTCATCTTGATAGGTCTTCAGACCCATAAAAGCGATCTTTGTGCCATCAGGCGACCAGGAGGGACCATAAGCCTGCTGAAATTCTGGAAGCAGGCGCTCCATTTGCCCATCATCGGTCACGCGATACAGTTGATCAGCGCCCGGCCCAGTCCAAGTGCCTTGCAATAGTTGAGACATGTCTGGGGCAAAAGTATATGAGCCTCCGGCAAAGTTTTCCGGGTAGCGCTGAAGCTCTGTCAACGCATCGGTTTCATGATCCCACATGTATAAGGAATTGATTTCACCTGTTACATGATCATGATATATGTGACAACTGAATATGAATCCGAGTCTATTGTTCGGCAACCGACTTAAGTGATAGACCGACGACACCGCTCTACACTCTTCTCGTGTAGGCAGTAGCAGGATCCGCGTGTCTCCTGTGCTGGGCGTATGAAGTGCAACTCTATAGTCGTAGCTTGTAGGTGAGTCGTTATTAGAATACAGGAATGTAATCATGTCATCATCGACCCATGCAGCATCTCGATAAGAACCATCAGGCACGTCTAAATATGTGGCCGTCTTTGCGGTTGCTTGTGCGATGTCGGCAAATTGGTCAACGCTCTTGACAAGCGTGCAAGCTGAGAGAAATACAAGCAGGCACAACACACTAACTGCAAACGCCAAGAGCCTTCGTTCAGTAAGTAGGTCCATATTACTTTCTGGGTTAGAACGATCAACCTTCAGTCGCTCTGAGGATGATTCTACTCTTATCTTCGCGTTTTTCACCGTTTCCACAAACCCCTCAGCCGTTTTCCGAACGCCGTTCATCCAGCAGCCTGTTTTGACCACTCTCAGTTAACGTGCTTCAGCGAAAGCGGCTTTTGGCGGAAAGAAATTTTGATTAATCGCTATAATAACTGAAAATGATTGACTCGGAGGGCGAAAGTGACGATAAAGAAATCAGATGCACACGGCCTCGACGACGCTGACCGCAAGATTCTCCGCATCCTTCAATCCGAGGGCAATGCCGGTATCAAGGCCATCGCCAGGCGCATCAACCTCTCCCCGCCTGCCGTTCACGTCCGCCTCAAACGGCTGGAGGCCAAGGGCTACATCCAACAATATCTCGCGCTGCTCGACCGCGAAAAGCTCGGCTTCGACCTGTTGTGCTTCATCCACGTCAGCATGCAACTGCACAAGGCTGAGGCGGTGGAGGCCTTTGCCGCCGCCGTTCAAAAATTACCGGAAGTGCTGGAGTGTTTTCAGGTCACCGGCGAGTACGACTATCTGCTCAAGGTCGTCTTCCGCGACCGGCAACACTTGCAACAGTTTCTCAACCGCAAGCTCATCCCGCTGGCGGGCGGCGTCAAGGTTCACACCAGTCTGGCGCTGAACCAGATCAAGGCTACCACAGCGCTCCCGCTGGAGTAATCTCTCACCCCTAATCCCTCGTGCGAGGGTAAGGGATTAGAGGTGAGGGATTTAGAAACGACGGAGTACAGATATGGCTCAACCTCAACACCCGAAGTTCGTGTGGATGGATGGCAAGTTCGTGCCGTTCCACAAAGCCACGGTGCACGTGCAGACGCACGCGTTGCATTACGGCAGCAGCGTCTTTGAAGGGATGCGGGCCTACCCCTCACCCGACGGCCCCAAGGTGCTGTTCCTGCGCGAGCATGTGCGGCGCTTGTTCGCCAGCG
>JBQTJD010000320.1:0-2354 GCA_052387475.1 Anaerolineales bacterium
TTGTTTGTTTGCGCCAAATGTTTTACTTTCTCGTAAAACCGCCCACCCCAATTTTTCTACTTTGAGTTTTTGCTATCTGCCTATCGCGCTTTTGGGTTTTTCACAAATAACAAAATCGCTCGATCACTCAATCGCCCAATTGCATTAGTCGCGTTTGAACTTCGAATAATCCGGTTCGGCGTAATGGGCGCCGGCTTTGCCGTCAATGTTGAGCAGCGCAGTCACCTTCATCGGCAGGCCGAACAGGCGAATGAAGCCGGTGGCGTCGCTCTGGTTATACACATCTTCCTGCCCAAACGTGGCGAAGTCCTCGCGGTACAGGCTGTACGCGCTCTTGCGTCCGGCGACGATGACACTGCCCTTGTACAGCTTGAGCCGCACCGTACCGTTGACGTGTAGTTGCGTCTGATCGATAAAGGCTTGCAGCGCCACGCGCAGCGGATGGTACCACTGACCGTTGTACACCATCTCGGCGTAACGCGCGGCGATGAGTTCTTTATAGTGCAGCGTGTCGCGGTCGAGGCAAATGGATTCAAGTTCGCGATGCGCGTCGAACAGGATCGTGCCGCCCGGCGTCTCGTACACGCCACGGCTCTTCATCCCCACCAGCCGGTTCTCTACCAAATCCACCCGCCCAATGCCGTGCCGCCCGCCGATTTCGTTCAGCGAAGTGATGAGAGCCGCAGGCGTCATCACTTCGCCGTTGACGGCGACTGGCTCGCCGTGGGCAAACTCGATCTCGATATGCTCCGGTTTATCGGGCGCATCCTCCGGGGCCACCGTCAACTGGAACATGGCCTCGTCTGGTTCGCTGGCAGGGTTCTCCAGCCCGCCGCCCTCGTGCGAGAGGTGCCACAGGTTGCGGTCGCGCGAGTAGATAGATTTGAGTGTGGCCGTGACCGGCACGTTGAACTCGACGGCGAATTCGAGCGCGTCCTCGCGCGAGCGGATCTTCCACGCGGGATGCCGCCACGGCGCGATGATCTTCAGCTTGGGATTGAGCGCCGTGTACGTCAACTCGAAGCGCACTTGGTCGTTGCCCTTGCCCGTGCAGCCATGTGAGACCGCATCCGCGCCCTCGGCTTCGGCGACCTTCACTTGATGCGTGGCGATGAGTGGTCGGGCGATGGACGTGCCGAGCAGATAGCGGCGTTCGTATACCGCGCTCGATTGCACGAGTTTGAAAAGATAGTCTTTCGCAAACTCCTCGCGCAAATCCTTCACCACGCATTTCACCGCGCCGGTGGCGATGGCCTTCTCGTTGAGACCCGAGAGCTCCTCGCCCTGGCCGATGTCGGCGGCGAAGCAGATGACCTGCGCGCCCGGATACTGACGCTTGAGCCACGGCACAATGACCGAGGTGTCGAGGCCGCCGGAATAGGCGAGGACGATTTTCTTGATGGATGAGTCGGACATGGCTTCTCCTTGATTGCTGATTTTGGATTTCTGATTGCTGATTGTCGCCCTGAGCGCGTTGGCGCGGCCCTTGACCTACCCGGCCGCTTTCGCGCGAAGGGCCTCCTCGTGATTCGATGATGCCCTTCGCGGGCGAACTTTGTTCGCCGCTCAGGGCGACATTGTTAGTGAGCATACAATCACAAATCAGCAATCATCAATCAGAAATAAAAAGCCCTCCGTAGGAGGAGGGCTGTGCGAAACGATGCGAACAGGCAACGGACTCAGGCCAAACGCAGGCAGCCGACCTCGGCGGGGCGGGTGGTACGGCGGCTACGACGGGACATGACCTTGACCATGAGCTTTCAAACTTTATCGGCGGCGGCGCAATGGGTCAAGGGGCAAGTGAACAAAATTCAGCGGGTGATTTTGTGATTTGGCGATTGAAATTCCGACGTACCGTCCTCGATAATATGGCATTGTCAGTCAAGCTGTGCATTTGCAATATCAGCGAGTGCATGCGCAAAGACTAGCATCGCTTTCTGTAAGTTTGCTAGTTCCGCACGCATTGTGGCGTTATGTGGCCATAGCTTCTCGTGGTCTCGGACGCTCATAGTATGCGGTCGCGAGTCCTCATGCGCCTTCAGGAGAGGGTGCCACTTAGCCAAGAATGGGCGCAAACCCTTATTCAAAACCTGAATTGCCACTGGCCCAAAAGACTTTGGGCCTCGTGCTACATCTGGGCCCGCCTCCTTTAGAATTTGACGAGTTACCTCAAAAATTTTGTATAGCGAATTCATCGCCTCACTGACCTGCCTCCAAAAATGAGGCCAGCTAGTGGGTTGGAGCCTATATTTTGCAATGAATTCATAGTCGGGCTAGACTACGCATGATTAGGTTGATCGTCATTCCACCTGGATGAGGAGACGGACCATGCGTGGTCGGAAGCCTGACAAGTT
>JBQTJD010000321.1:0-2821 GCA_052387475.1 Anaerolineales bacterium
CGCACGCAGCAAGTCATCGCCCACGAGTCCGGCGTGGCCGACAGCGTCGATCCGCTGGCCGGCTCATACGTTATTGAGCAACTCACCGACGAGATTGAGCGTCGCGCAACCGATTATATTCGGCAGATCGACGACCTCGGCGGCGCGCTCAAAGCCATCGAGCAAGGTTACATTCAGGCCGAAATTCAAGAGGCGGCGTATCGCTATCAACAAGGCGTGGAAAAGAAGGAGCAGATCATCGTGGGGTTGAATGAGTTCACGAGCAACACCGCGCTGGCGGTGGAGACGCTGCGGATTGACCCGGCTATCGAGGCGCAGGCGCGCCAGCGATTGGCCGCGTTGCGCGCCCAGCGCGACAGTGCGCGGGTGAGCGAATTGCGCACGCAGCTCGAAGCGGCCGCGCGCGGCCGCGAGAACCTCATCCCGTTATTTGTGGCGTGTGTCGAACATCAGGTCACGGTGGGTGAAATTTGCGGCACGCTGCGCGGGGTGTGGGGCGAGTACCAACCAGCCACGTAGCCGATAGCGAAGGGTGCATTTCAGATTTTTGGTCGCCCGCTCCCCGTCCGCGTCCTCGCGGACGGATGTCCTGCCAGAACGCCCGCGAGGACGCGGGCTTGGAGCAAATCGGCCACTTTCCAGAAATGCACCCATAGCGAATGGCAGATGGCCCGACGCTATCCGCCATCTGCTGTCGGCCATCGGCCATAAGCCAAATGAAGATCAATCACATTGCATTGGTGGTCAACGATATTGAGGCGGCGCTGCACTTCTGGCGTGACGGGCTTGGCTTGCAGTTAGCGGAGATTGAGCATGTGCCCGAACAGGAAGCCGAAGTGGCTTTTCTGCCCATCGGTGAGAGCCAGGTGGAACTGGTGAAGCCAACCACCGACAGCTCGGGGCTGGCGAAGTATCTGGTGAAGCGCGGGGCGGGCATGCACCATGTGTGCGTGGAGGTGGAAAACGTGCAGGCTACGCTTGATGCGTTAAAGGCCAAGGGATTTCGGTTAATTGATGAGACCGTGCGCCAGCGCACCGATGGGCGCAAGTATGCGTTCGTTCACCCGGCCAGCGCGCAGGGGGTGTTGGTGGAGTTGTACGAATCCCTGTAGTAACGCGTATGCTCCACCAACCGCATAAGCGGCGCTCGCGGGCGATGAGCCTGATCCCAAACTTGACCTTGTAGTACTAATTTCCGATGCCCGACAACCGATCTTCAACCAAAACTCACGCAAACTTCATTGTTTCCAAGTCTGATTCACCCTATAATTTCATTAGCTTAGTCAGGCTGTGGCAGTTCCGAAACGACAATCTGACAACCATTTATCCAGAAAGGATATTCTACATGCTCACTTTCAAGGACAACAAAGGTCAAGGCCTGGTCGAGTACGCGCTCATTCTCGTGCTCGTGGCCGTCGTTGTGATTGTGGTGCTGGCCATCCTTGGCCCCACGATCGGCAACGTGTTCAGCAACATCATCGTCGCCATCTAGTTTGTCTTGGAGCCTGCTAAGCAGCCGACGACCCCTCCGATTGGAGGGGTCGTTTGCTTTTTAACGCGTCGCGTCTGCCGCCAATAAATAAGCGGCCCGAAGATCGCAATCGCCGCAAAGGCGAACCATTGGATCGCGTAACCCACATGTGGGCCTTCATCCAATTGCAATTCGTAATCGCGCAGCGGTAGCGTTGCCGGCGCGGCCTCCGGTGCCTGCTGCACGACCACAGGCAACAATGGATAGGCGATCTGCGCCTGGATGCGCGACACGTCCAGAAAGAACCATGCGTCGAGGCGGCCGGTTGCAGCAGGGATGATGTCCTGCGGCGCAAAATCCCAGCGGCGCTGGCCCGGCAGCCGCAGCAGGCCGCTGATCGTCACCTCCCCCGCCGGCGATTGATACCGCGCCCGCGCCTCAGGCTCCGCTTCCAACGCCGGGAGCCAGCCTCGATCCACCAACACGGCCCGATTGGAATCCGCCAGCCGCAACGGGGTGATGACGTGCGCGCCCGGGGACCCTTGATAGGCCCGATTCCGCCAGACGATCTCCTGTGAAAAATCAAACATGCCGCGCACGGTGACGGGGCGATATTCCAGCGGCTCGAGGTCGCCGGAAAAATCGAGCGTCTCGAGCGGCGCGGCTGAAAGTGCCAGACGGGCTTCGATGCGGGCGTTCTCCGCGCGGCGTTCCTGCCAGCGCGAAAGTTGCCAGAAGCCCAGCGCCAGCATCCCAATGGCAATGATGGGAATGGCGATGAGGGTGAGCACCCGCAGCCATAACGGAAAAGGGTACGACTTCATCTTTGCTTGGACGCGGATTGACGCGGATTTATTTTGAGTTACCTATGATGTCGCCCTGAGCGGCGAACTTAGTTCGTCCGCGAAGGGCCTCCTCGATAGGGTGCATTTCTCAATAGTGGTCGGTTTGCTCCAAGCCCGCGTCCTCGCGGGCGCTCTGGCAGGACATCCGTCCGCGAGGACGCGGACGGGGAGCGGGCGACCAAAAATCTGAAATGCACCCCTCGATATTTCACTGATGCCCTTCGCGCGATACGAGTCGGACGTGACAAGGAATGTTCATTCGCGCTCAGGGTGACATTCAAAGGTATCAGCCAACTGCGTAACGCCTCTTATGCTCGAAGTGCAGGCAGCAGCGCCGCCAATGCGTCAAGCAACTTATCAACATCATCGCGGGAATTATAGGCCTGCAACGAAACACGGATGACGGGACGGCCCTGCCAGCGGTACACCGGCACTTCGATGCGATATTCGTCGTACAAGCGTGATTTGAGCACAGCTACATCACAGGGCGGCAGCGGCGCGGGCG
>JBQTJD010000322.1:0-3226 GCA_052387475.1 Anaerolineales bacterium
CGTGTTTCTTCCAATCCCTAATCCCTCACCCCCGCTCATGCGCCTCGTCATCAAACTCGGCACCTCCACCCTCACCGCCGGTACACCGCACCTCTCGCCGCCGCGCATCGTCGAACTCGTGCGGCAGATGGCGCGTTTGCGCGACGACGGTCACGCCGTCATTCTCGTATCCAGCGGCGCGATGGCCGCCGGCAAGTCGGCCCTCAACTTTCCGCAACTGCCGCGCCACATCCCCAAAAAGCAAATGCTCGCCGCCATCGGCCAGCCGCGACTCATGGCCTTGTACGAACAGCTCTTCGCGCTGTACGGCGTCACCGTCGCGCAGGTGCTGCTCACCCGCGCCGACCTCGCCGACCGTCGCCGCTATCTCAACTCACGCAACACGCTGGCCGCGTTGATCGAGCAGCGCGTCGTGCCTATCGTCAATGAAAATGACACTGTCGCCACTGAGGAGATTCGCGTCGGTGACAACGACAATCTTTCCGCATTGGTGGCGAATCTGGCGGACGCCGATTTACTGGTGCTGCTCACCGATCAGCCCGGTCTGTTCACCGCCGACCCGCGCCGCGACTCAAACGCGCAACTGGTGGATGATGTGCGCGGAGAAATTCCGCCCGCGTTGTGGGAAGCGGCGGGTAGCTCGGCCAGTGGGTTGGGTACGGGCGGCATGATTACGAAGTTGCAAGCGGCCGATCTCGCACGCCGCTCCGGTTGTGCGGTGGTGATTGCGAGCGGGGGTGAGCCAGATGTACTGGTGCGCGTTGCGAATGGCGAATCGCTCGGCACGCGCTTTCATCCGCTGGCCTCGGCGATTGAGAGTCGCAAGCGTTACATCCTTTCGAGCGGTCGTGCGGCGGGCAGCGTGTTTGTCGATGACGGCGCGGCCAGGGCGCTGCGGGCGGGGAGCAGCCTGCTGCCGGTGGGCGTGGCACGGGTGGAGGGGGAGTTTGAGCGAGGGGATGCGGTGCGCGTACTCGATGCCGCTGCTCGCGAATTGGCGCGCGGCATTGTGAACTACAGTGTGGCTGACCTCACCCGCCTGTGTCGCCGCCACTCGGATGAAATCGAATCCATCCTCGGCTATCATTACGGGGATGAAGTGATTCACCGCAATGACTTGGTGCTGTTTTAACCACAAAGACACAGTGTCTCGAAGTTCACGAGGAACTTCGTGTTACTTTGTGCCTTTGTGTCATCGTGGTTGCTAATGGTGCATGAAATGGGAAGGAAAGCCCGCGCTGCCTTCCGACAGATGGCGCGCGCACAGACAGAAACGAAGAACGCTACGCTGCGCACGCTGGCCGACGTTGTGCTGGCCGATTGCGCGACCATCCTCGCCGCGAACGCGGAGGATGTGGCGGCGGGCAAAGTTAAAAGCCTGACTGAGGCGCTGATTGACCGCTTGTTGCTGACCGAGGAGCGGCTCGCCGTCATCGCCGACGATTTGCGTGCGCTGGCCGAACTGCCCGACCCCATCGGGGAGACATTTGACGCGAGCATGTTGCCGAACGGCCTTCGCATTCACCGGCAACGCGTGCCGCTTGGCGTGCTCGGCGTTATCTACGAAGCGCGCCCGAACGTCACGCTTGATGTTGCGGGCTTGGCGATCAAAACCGGCAACGCCGCGATTCTGCGCGGCGGCAGTGAGACCCTCCACAGCAACCGCGCGCTGATGGCGACGGTGAAGCGCGCGCTCGCGCAACACGGCTTGCCGCCGGACGCCGTGCAGTTCATCGACAGCACCGACCGTGCCCTGGTACTCGAACTGCTCCAACTTGCCGACGGTGTGGACGTTATCATCCCGCGCGGCGGGGCTGGGCTGCACCAGTTTTGCCGCGAGAACAGCCGCGTGCCCGTCATCACCGGCGGCATCGGCATCTGCCATTTATACGTGGATGAGTCAGCCGATGTGGAGCGCGCGCTCGACGTGATCCACAACGCCAAGACTCAGCGGCCATCGGTTTGCAATTCGCTCGATACCGTGCTGGTGCATCGCGCCTTGGCGAGTGAGTTCCTGCCCGCCGTGGTGGATTACCTGCGGCCCGCCGGTGTTACCTTCCGTGCCGAGCCGCGTGCACTCCACTATCTGCAATCGCCAATCTCCAATTCTCCAATCCCCCATATCCAGCCCGCTGGCCCCGATGACTTTGACACCGAATGGATGTCGCTGGTGCTCGGGCTAAAAGTGGTGGCCTCGCTTGACGAGGCGATGGAACACATCGCCGCGCACAGCACTGCGCACTCCGATGGCATCCTCACCCGCGATGAGGCCAACGCCCGCCGTTTCGTGGCCGAAGTGGATTCGGCGGCGGTGTTCGTCAACGCCAGCACGCGCTTCAACGATGGCAGCCAATTCGGCCTCGGCGCGGAAGCCGCTGTAAGCACCCAGCGCCTGCACGTCCGTGGGCCGATGGGCTTGCGCGAGTTGACGACGTACAAGTGGGTGGTGGCGGGTGAGTATCACATCCGGCCCTGATTGAGAATCAGCGGCTTCCGAAAAGGCAACTGTGGCAACGTCGCAAACCATCATTATCGGTGCGGGCATGGCCGGCCTGAGCGCCGCGCTGCAACTGCACCGCGCCGGCCGGCACGTCACCGTGCTCGAAGCCCGCGACCGGGTCGGTGGGCGCGTGCGTACGTTTCGCAACTTCAGCGGTGAGCAGCACGCCGAGGCGGGTGGCGAGTTCATCGAGGACCACCACCACCGCATGCGCGCCTTGGCTGATGAGTTTGGACTGTTGTTGGATCGCGTGCACACGAGTTGGGATGATGAAAACGACTTTGTGGCCTTCGAGGGGCGCGCGGGTTGGGAACGCGATGAAGCCGTATGGGGAATCGATCTCGCACGGGAGATGGCAAGCGTGTGGGAGGCGTTGGCGCGGCTGGCTGACCGTGTGCCCGACCCCGGTGCGCCGCACACCGCGCTGGAAGCGGCATCGCTCGATCAACATTCCGCCGCCGATTGGATCGCCGCGCAACCGGTCTCGCGCTTTGCGAAGCTGGGCTTCGAGACCCGCATCCGCGCCGAATACACCACTGAAGCCCGCAACTTCTCGCTGCTTGATTTGGCGCGCAACGCTGCGCTCTACTACCACGACCCAAACGCCACCCGGACCGCCTATCGCATCCGTGGCGGTAACGATTTGTTGCCGCGCGCCATCGCCGCTGCGCTTCCCGATGTTCGGCTGAACGCCCCGGCCACGCGTATCCACAATCTCGCCGACCG
>JBQTJD010000323.1:0-6726 GCA_052387475.1 Anaerolineales bacterium
CGCCCGGCGCAAGGCCCAGCCTCTCCATCGTCGGCCACACCTGCGCGATGAAGGCGCGGAGTTTTGACTCAGCCTCGGGAGCTGGGTCCCACGCGGTGACGTGCAGGCCGTGCCGCAGAAAATGCGCCGCCCAGCCGCCGCCGATGACACCCGCGCCGACGACGGCGACGTGTTGGACTTGTGAAGGAAGTGGTCGTGGCATTGAAAAGAGCACAGGCTTGTCATTCCGAGCCGCGCCTTTCGCGGCGAGGAATCTCTACTTTGAACCCAGAGACTCCTCGCTTCGCTCGGAGTGACAGTCAGTCGTGTATCGTTAGGACATTCCTAATAAGCGACGTTCTCGTTACCCTTCAATCCCAGCTTCTGCCGCGCTTCGGCGGAGGATGCCACCTCGAGCGACAACGCTTCGAGGATGCCCCGCAGCTTTTGCACTTGCGCGGCGTTGGAGGGCGCAAGCTGGCCTTTGCCGAGATACAGGCTGTCCTCCAAACCGACGCGCACATGGCTGCCCATGATGGCCCCAGCCGTGACAATGTTGAACTGAAAGCGCCCGCTGCCCAGCACCGACCACTGCACGTCCGGGACGATGAGCCGGTCGAGCGTGCGCTTCATAAACACTAGGTTGTCCACCACATCCGCGCCGATGCCGCCCATTGTCCCCATCACAAATTGCAAAAAGATCGGCGGCTTGACGAGGCCCAAATCCATGAAGTACGCCAGCGTATAGAGGTGGCCAACGTCGTAGGCCTCGAACTCGAAGCGCGTGCCGGTCTCGTTGGTCAGGGTCGTGAGCATGTGCTCGATGTCGGAGAAGTTGCTGACGAACGGCTCGTTTTTGGTGCTGGCGAGGTAAGGCGCCTCCCAATCGAACTTCCAATGGCCGGCATATTTCGGGATCATCGGGAACAGGCCATAGTTGAGCGTGCCGAAGTTGCACGTGCACAACTCGGGCTGGAGCGTCCGAATCACGTTCAGCCGCTGTTCCACCGTTTGCCCGGTCGCGCCGCCGGTGGTCAGGCTGATGATGGCGTCGCTCTGCGCTTTGATGCGCTCGCAGTAATCACGGAAGATTTCGGGGTCGGCGCTCGGGCTGCCGTCGCCGGCGTTGCGCGCGTGCAGATGGATGATGGCCGCGCCCGCGTTCGCCGCCGCGACCGATTGCGCCACGATGTCATCAGGTGCGTACGGAAGATGCGGCGACATCGCCGGCGTGTGCGAGGAACCGGTGATGGCGCAGGTGATGATGACTTTGTGAGGGGTTGGCATTGGATTGATGGAAGTTGTGTAGTTCATGTCTCCCTGAGCAGCGTTCGCAGTAGCGAACGCCCGCGAAGGGCCTCACCAAACCTAATAAGGCCCTTCGCGCGAAACCAATCGGGCAAAATAGAGGCCGCTCATTCGCGCTCAGGGCGACATTTAGAAAAGTCGTTAGTTCAACCGAGTAACTCCTACTTGGGTGACTCGAGTCAATTGATTTGATTCACCGCTGCCGCTGGCCGCTCGCCACGCAGCGCGGCGACCACATATCCCGCCGCCCACTCCCATACGGCCTCGTCCGCTTCCTCCGAGCACCACGCACAGTGCGGGGTGACGATGATGCGGTCATCGTGCAGATAGGGATGATCGGCGGCGGGCGGCTCAACGCTCAGCACATCAATCGCCGCGCCCGCAATTGTTCCCGCGCGGATCGCGCCGAGCAGTGCGTCTTCCACTACCAGCACTCCCCGCGCCGTGTTGACGAGATAGGCTGCTGGTTTCATCAACGCCAATGCGGCGGCATCTATCATGTCGCGCGTCTCATCCGTCAGCGGCGTGTGCAACGACACGTAATCCGACTCGCGCAGCACGGCCTCGCGGCTGGCCGGCTCCACACCTGCCGCCCGCATCAGGCTCTCATCCACATACGGGTCACAGACGAGCACGCGGAACCCAAGCGCCTTGCCCTTCGCCGCAACCGCCTTCCCGATGCGGCCATACCCGATCAGACCGAGCGTTTGCCCGCGCACATGCGGCAGTGGGCGCACTGGGCGCGGATCCCATTCGCCTTGCAGCACAAGCTGCCGTGTTTGTGGCAGACGCCGGGCTTGCGAAAGGATGAGGGCGATGGTGTGCGTCGCCACTTCGTCGGTGCAGTAGCCGGGGCAATTGGTCACCCAGATTCCGCGTTGCGCCGCCGCCGCCAAATCCACATAGTCGTAGCCGGTGCTTGCGCAGGCGATGATGCGGCAGCGCTCCAGCGTGGCAATCGTCGCCGCGTTGAAGGCGTGCAGCTCGGTGATGATGGCGTCGGCGGAGTGATACAACTCGGCGGTGTTGTGGCCGAAGCCGATGACGCGATGCACCGTGACGTCCGGCCCATCCAGGGCTTTAAGCGTTTCGGGTGGATTGCGTGTATCAATGCAGGCGATGACGATGTTGTAGGGCATGGGGCCTCATGGATTGGGAAGCGTGACGTGTCGTTGCACACGGCGGCGCGGGGTGGGCGGCTCCACGGCTGGGAAGCGGGCCTGCTTGTAAAGCTCCCATAACTCTTTGGTGTTGCGGATGTATTGCTGCGACGCATCGGTTTGCGGCTGAAAGTCCCACGGCGAGGTGCGGCCCTTCATCAACGCCTCACCCACCAGATGCCGCTGTCGCTGGCTGGCGATGACGCGCTCGCGCAGGCCAGCCAAATCCCAGCGTCCTCGCACTTCGGCCCGGAAACTGTCGCGTAACTTTGGCAAATGACCGGACAGGTTTTTGGTTTCGTGTGGATCATGGTCGAGGTCAAACAACAACTCCACATCCGGTTCACCGAAGAGGTATTTGTGCGCGCCGCGCCGGATCATGACCAGCGGGCCGGCGGCGATCTCGGCCAGGTATTCACCGTACACGGCCTCTGGCGCGGGCGCAAACGAAGTTTGCGCTGAAGAAAGCGGAACAGCAGTTCCGCTTTCTCGTTTGCCGTGCAGCAATGGCGTCAGGTTGCGACCATCCACGTGGTCGGCCCACTCGACGCCTCGGCCCTCCGTTGCCCAATCCACAAACGTCGGCAGCAAATCCACCAACGAGACGGGTGAAGCGATACGGCGCGGAGCGAAGCGGCCCGGTGCGTGAATGATGAGCGGCACGCGCGCCGCATGCTCGTAGAAGTGCATCTTGTACCACAGCCCGCGCTCGCCCAGCATGTCGCCGTGATCGGACGTGAACAGCACGATGGTGTTCTCGGCAAAACCGGTAGCGCGTAGCGTCTGCATCAGTTGCGCGACTTTGTCATCCACGTAGCTCAGCGCGGCGTAATAGCCGTGCCGCGCATCGCAGATGTGGCGCTCGGTGATGGTGTACTCATCATGTACAAACGCTTCGAGCAGCCGGCGGCTGTGCGGGTCGTGCTGCTCCCACGCGAGCGAGGGGACGGCGGGCGAATCGATCTCGTCGTCGCGATAGCGATCCCAATAATTGCGCGGCATGATGTACGGGTCATGCGGGTGGCCGAGCGAGACCAGTATACAGAACGGCCGCTCGGCGCCGTGCCGCGCGAGATCGTACAGCTTACGCGTTGCGTGAAAGATCACTTCTTCGTCGAAATCCAAATCCACCGAGGTCTCGCACACGCCCGCCGTCACCACGCTTTCCATCGTGTGATACCACTCGAGGATGCGTTCGGGGTGCTCCCAGTCCGGCGTCCACGCAAAATCGGAAGGGTAGATGTCGGTCGTAAGCCGTTCCTCAAAGCCGTGTAGTTGATCAGGTCCGACGAAGTGCATCTTGCCGGAGAGCACCGTGTGATAGCCGAGGTGACGCAGATAGTGCGCGAAAGTCGGGATGGAGGCCGCGAACTCGGCGGCGTTGTCGTACGCGCCGATGCGCGATGGCAATTGCCCCGTCATCATCGCGAAGCGCGACGGCGAGCACAGCGGGCTGTTGCAATACGCATTCTCGAACACCACGCCCTGCTCAGCCAGGGCGCTGAGATATGGGGTCTTGACGACGGGATGCCCGTACATCGGCAGCGCGGCGGCGGCGACCTGATCGGCCTGAATGAGAAGGATGTTGGGACGCTGGTTGGGCATTACAGGTTTGAGGCCGACAGTGGGGCGGACTCGTGCGCGTCGCCGGCGGGCACACGGTCGGTGAGACCGACCATGCGATCAATGACCATGTTTTGAAAGCGATGCACCGGCTCCTCAAACTGGTAGCACATGCGCCCGCCGGTGTAGGCGGTGTTCCTCAGCCCGATTTGCACGCGCTCCACGATGGCGATGTCTTCGGTGTTGACCTGATCCCAAAACTTGAACAGGTTGTCAAGTTCGGCCGGCGCGCCCTCGGTGTTCAGCGAATCGGGATGGCTGAGCAGATAGGTCTGCTCGATTGTCTCGGTCGGCCCGTGTGGTGTGACGAGCATGATAAAAATGT
This sequence comes from Anaerolineales bacterium, assembly GCA_052387475.1. Lineage (GTDB taxonomy): Bacteria > Chloroflexota > Anaerolineae > Anaerolineales > UBA6663 > JANWXR01. Next base: position 4,396 of record JBQTJD010000323.1, read on the forward strand.
GATTGGGCAGCACGGAGAATGCGACGTTGGGGAACAGCCACACAAAGCGCCCACTCACTGCGTCAAGCGCGGTCAGCGCCGTCATCGGTGGGAGCGCCAGCCAGCCGCCGGTCTCGGTGTTCGGCGAGACGGGCGAGGTGGTCATACCTGTGTACATCCCCGGCCCCTGCCAGCGGTAATGATCTTCCATCCGCGAAACTTTGATGAGTTCAGGATGTACCCACGGCAGGTGGTAATACTCCATGAAAGTCTCGGCCACAAGTTTCCAGTTGGCGTTGAAGTGATAGGGCCGCTGGCGTTGCAGCGCCCACTCGTCGAGCGCATAAGCCCCAAAGCGTTGCGGCAAATCGCCCAGCCACTCGTTGAGCGGCAGGGCATCGCCGCTTAAATTGACGAAGATCAAACAGCCCCAGGCCGCCACGCGCACCGGCAGCAGCCCATAGTCCGCGCGGTCAAACACCTTCACCGTGCGCATGTCAAACAGGCCCTGCATATCGAGCGGGATGTCGGAGCCTTCGAACAACGGTGTGCCGATGCAATGGCCTTCGAGGTCGTACCCCCAACTGTGGTACGGGCAGCGGATGACGCGGACATGGCACGGCGCGTCGATGAGTTGCGCGCCGCGATGGCGGCAGACATTGTAGAAGGCGCGCAGTGTGTAGCCTTTATCTTTGGTGATGAGGATGGATTGCCCGGCCACCTCCGCCACGATCACATCGCCCGGCTGCTGCACCTGCGCGGTCAGCCCAACAGCCACCCAACTCGTCGCCCATAGCCGCTCTTGTTCGAGATCAAAAAACTCCTTTGAGCGATACGCTTCGGGGATGAGGGTGCTGGCCCAATCAACGGGCAAGCGTGTCTGCTGATACGTGTCCTCGCGCAGGAAATCCGGTGTCGAGTAGCGGCGCGCCAGCGGTGTAGGGGTGGGGTGCATGACCGGTCAGGCTAGGTTTTCAGGCTCTCACTTGGCTGAACGTCATCATAAACAAGCCGTCACGCGAATTCTAGGGATTGAGTAACAACGTTGCCGTGTCCGGTTTGGAATGCGCGCCCAATGGCCGCGCAACCTATTCAAGTGGCAGGTGACAGTCACTTTGACTGACACTGTTGAATGAACCCGCTTACTGTGATGGGTGGCTCACGTCCGGCGAGGTGTTGAGCCACCTCAACGCCGACGTAGCGATAGTGCCACGGCTCCCACTCATAACCGGTCTGTTCGGTCGCCCACTCGGGATACGACAAGACGAAACCATACTCGGAGGCGTGTTCGGCAAGCCATTGTCCCTCCGGAGTGAGGGCGAAGCTGACGTGAAAGCGGTTGGGCATGCGGGCTTGAATCTCCGGCGTGGTGAAATCCACCGCTGTGCCGAGCTGGTGTTCGCTGTGCCCGGCCGCCGCACTGATCGCGTTGGCCCGGTCGGGGTACCACTCGGCCCACTTTTGATAAGCCAATGCTTGTTCGATGTATGAGCGATAGGCCGATACGACTTTCAACGTCAGCCCAACCTGATTGGAGGCATCGAGTAATGACACTAGTGGCGGCTCAACCTCGGCCCGAAGTCGAAGCGGCAATATCCATGCATTGCGCGCGGGCAACGTGGGCGTGATGAGGTCGCTTGGCTCGAAGTCGCGAGGCAGCGCCACCTGGCGGTCTACGAGGGTGAGCAGCGGATCGGCCAGGTCGTACAGCGCGCATTCGCCGGCGGTGGGCGTTGGCGTCACGATCGGCGCAATCACAGAAGGAACCGGTGTGCTCGATGGAGGCGGTGTTGCGGTTTGCGCGCTCACAGCCGCCAGGGGCAGCGTGGCCGGAATGCCTGTCGTTGGTGTGGTAGCGCAGGCTGCCAGCGTCAGGGTGGAAAGAAAAAGGATGACTGACCGTCGCGGGCTGTGGCGCACAACTCAGATTGTAACCCCGACGGTACACTAGAGCAGATTGCATTCGGGTTGATGGTCTCCTTCGACTGCACGCCGCAAAAAAGCGCGGCGCTCCGCTCAGGATGCCATCAACTCATTAGCAAATTGCTATAGGGAGTCGTCAAAGAACAAAATGGGTGCGGGTCAAAGTTTTGGGATGACGATACGCCGAAAGCGCCGGGGAACAGAGTTCCCCGGCTGAAAACATGGAAGTCGGCTTCGCCGACTGAGGCCACCAACAGCCGGGTTGACCCGGCTTCCATGTTTTTAGCCCGGAGTTTCGAACTCCGGGCGTTGCGGGCCGAAGACTAATCCCAAAAACGTGACGCGCACTCGAACAAAATCGCAGCACGCTTACCGGAGTCGGGGGGGTTTGCAGGGGGTTTGAGGGCGCCCCCCGAAAAAGCGGAGCCC
>JBQTJD010000324.1:0-1563 GCA_052387475.1 Anaerolineales bacterium
ACCAGACTATTCGACTATCTCGACTAAAAGCTGCCCGCGCTGCACCGTCTCCCCCTCGCGCACGGCCACCCGCTCCACCGTGCCCGCGTGCGGCGCGGCGATTTTGATCTCCATCTTCATCGCTTCCATCACCAGCAACGGCTGGCCTTTTTCGACGCGGTCACCAGCGGCGACTAGCACCTTGCGCACCACGCCCGGCATCTGCGCTTCGAGCGAATCGTGTTTGGGGCCGGCAGCCTGCCCGCGCCGAGTCTTCTTCTCAGCTTGCGGCACATCGAGCACGACCGTCTGCCCGTTCATCGCCACCCAACGCCGCGCGCCATCCGTTGCAACGTGCGCTGTGTGCCGCGCGCCGTCGAGCGTGAACGATAGCTCACCCTCACGCAGCGAGGCGGCGTCAACGGTGAACGTGCGCTCGCCAATCGTCACCGCAAAGCCCGCGCCCGATTTTTCGATATGCAACGTCATCGTTTCATCGCCCACTCGGTAGATGAGATTCATAAAATGCCGAGGTAGAGACGCCCCGGCGGGGCGTCTCTACGAACCTCCAAGGCGAAACCCATCCGCCCGCGCCCACGGGCTGTGGTCGGCGGGTCGCGTGGATTGAACGTGTGCTGGTTGCTGCGCCGCCGAGAGATGATCGTGCAGCGCAGCGGCGATGAGGGCGGCCTCGGGCACAGCCGCCGGTTGCCACGCGGGCATGTGATTTTGGATAAAGCCGGTCGTGGCCCCGCCGGATCGAAACTCGGGGTGTCGCAACACATCGCGGAGAAAATCAATCGTCGTCGTCACGCCCAACAGCCGATATTCCGCCAGTGCAACATCCATGCGCGCGATGGCCTCCGTGCGAGTCGGCGCGTGCACGATGACCTTCGCCAGTAGCGAGTCGTAGTGCGGCGAAACATCATCACCGGTGCGGAAGCCGGAGTCTACACGCACGCCCGGGCCATGCGGCTCGCGCGCCAGCAACACCGGGCCGCTCACCGGCAGAAAATCCTGCGCCGGGTCCTCGGCGGTGACGCGGCACTCAATCGCATGTCCGCGCGCGCTGACTTCGGCTTGCGCGAACGGTAGCCGCTCGCCCGCCGCAACGTGCAGTTGCAGATGCACCAGGTCGAGGCCAGTGACGGCCTCGGTCACCGGATGCTCGACTTGCAAGCGGGTGTTCATCTCCAAAAAGTAGAACGCCAGCGTCGCCGGATCCACGATGAACTCGACCGTGCCCGCGTTGTGATAGTTCACCGCTCGCGCCGCCGCCACGGAGGCCGCCGCCATGCGCTCGCGCAGTTCGGGGTGTTGTTGCAGCAATGGCGCGGGCGACTCTTCGATGAGTTTTTGATGCCGCCGTTGAATCGAGCCCTCGCGCTCGAAGAGATGCACGACGCTGCCATGCACATCACCAAAGATTTGAAACTCGATGTGCTTGGCGCGATCAAGATATTTTTCAAGGAAGACCACATCATTGCCGAACGCGTTTTGCGCCTCGCGACGCGCGCCGGCCAACGCTTCGGGCAACTCGGCGGGGTCGCGCACCACCCGCATCCCGCGTCCCCCGCCGCCGCC
>JBQTJD010000325.1:0-21882 GCA_052387475.1 Anaerolineales bacterium
GGACAACGTGAACATGAACGTGGAGTTGATCACGCCGGTGGCCTTGGAAGCCGGCAGCCGCTTCGCCATCCGCGAAGGTGGCCTGACGGTGGGCGCCGGCGTCATCACGAAAGTGATTGACTAATCATGGCCAAGCAGAAGATCCGTATCCGCCTCAAGGCGTACGACCATCGTGTGCTTGACCAATCGGCCAAGCGGATTGTTGAAACCGCGGAGCGCACGGGCGCCAAAGTCGTCGGCCCCGTGCCGCTCCCGACCCGGCTGGAGCGCTTTACCGTTCGGCGCAGTCCTTTCATTGACAAGGACTCGCACGAGCATTTTGAAATCCGCACGCACAAGCGTTTGATTGACGTGCTTGACCCGGATGCCAAGACCATTGACTTATTGACCCGCCTCAATCTTCCGGCCGGCGTGGATATCGAAATTAAGCTATAATCTCGCGCCTTCCGTTTTGAAGGCCTAGCTCGGTGACGAGCCAATTGGCTCGCGGCCCACACTCATAAGCGCCGCGCCCACTGGCTAACGACTGAGCCGTAGGGATGATGATGCCGTGCCCAGGCATACAGTCCCATTTTGAGTGATAAGGAGAATTCCAATGAAAGGGCTGATTGGCAAGAAAGTTGGCATGACCCAGCTTATCTCGGAAACCGGCTTAGTGACGCCGGTGACCCTGATCGAAGCTGGGCCGTGTTTTGTCACCCAGGTGCGCACGCCAGAGACGGACGGCTATAGCGCTGTACAGCTCGGCTTCGAGGAAGTGAATCCCAAAAAGCTTTCCGGTGGGGAGAAGGGCCACCTCAAACGCAATGGCCTCAACCTGCCGCCGCTGCGCCATATCCACGAATTCCGGGTTGACACCCCTGATGTAAAAGAAGGGGATAAAGTCATCGTGGATGTTTTCGCCATCGGCGAGCGCGTGGATGTTGCCGGTGTCAGCAAGGGTAAAGGTTTCCAGGGCGGCATCAAACGCCATCACTTCAAACGCCAGCCCAAGACCCACGGCGCCTCCGACCGCACCCGCGCCCCCGGCTCTTCCTCTGCCAATACCACCCCGGGCCGCGTGCGCAAAGGCAAACGCATGCCCGGCCACATGGGGCGAGATCACGTTACTTCGCAGAATATCAAAGTCGCTCTGGTGGATGCCGAACGCAATTTACTCGGCGTGAGCGGCAGCGTGCCGGGCAGCGATGGTGCGATTGTGTATATCAAACCCTCTCGGAAGGGAGGCAAATAACGCGGGATTAGGGATTAGGGATTATCGTCTCCAATCATCTGTCTCAAGTTATTCAATACCATGGAAGTTGAAGTCAAGAACCTCGACGGCAAGACGGTCCGCAAGATTGAATTGTCGGCTGACATTTTCGAAGCCCCCATCCGCAAAGACCTGATGCATCAAGCCTTGGTGCGCCAACTGGCGAATGCGCGGCGGGGCACGCACTCCACCAAGACGCGGGGCGAAGTCTCAGGTGGCGGCAAGAAACCGTGGAAGCAAAAGGGCACGGGCCGGGCCCGTCAAGGCTCCACCCGCGCGCCGCAATGGAAGGGCGGCGGTAAGGCGCACGCACCCAAGCCGCGCGACTATGAAGTGAAGATGCCGCGCCAGATGCGGCGGGCCGCGCTCCGTTCTGCGCTCAGCGCCAAGGCCGCCGAGCAGCAGATTGTGGTGGTGGATGATCTGCAATTGGCGCAGCCGAAGACGCAGGCGATGTTGCAAATGCTGGTGACCTTAGTGGGCGCCGATAGCGCGTTGGTGCTGCTCCCCGCCAAAAACGACAACGTGGAGAAGTCCATCCGCAATATCGAGCACGCCAAGTATTTGCGGGCGAACTATTTGAACATCCGCGACTTATTGGGGTACGACCGCGTGGTGCTCCCGGTGGCGGCGCTGGATGTGATCCAGAGCTATCTGGGCTGAGGAGTGACGAGCGATGTTGACTGTCTATGACGTGTTGCGGCGCCCGATCGAAACCGAGAAATCGCGGTATCAAAGCGGCAAGCTGCATCAATACGTGTTTGAAATAGCGCCTAAGGCGACCAAGACGCAAGTGAAGGAAGCCATTCAGACTCTGTTCGATGTCGATGTGGTCAAGGTGAATGTGTTGACGGTGCCCGCCAAGAAGGGACGCCGGGGCAAAACACGTCGCGTGGTGACGCGCAACTTGGAATACAAGAAGGCCGTCGTCACCATCCGCGCCGATCAAACGATTGAGTTGTTCGAAGGCGTGCAGGCGTAACGGCGTTACTACGTAACGGAGAAGACCATGGCCGTCAAAGTTTACAAACCGACTTCGCCAGGCCGGCGCGGGATGACCAGCCCGACGTTCGAAGAGATCACGAAGACCAAGCCCGAGCGCAGCCTCACCAAGCCGAAGCGCAAGACGGGTGGGCGCGACAATCAGGGCACTATCAGCGTGCGGCATCGCGGCGGCGGCAACAAGCGCCACCTGCGGCTGATTGATTACAAGCGCGATAAGTTCGACATCCCGGCCAAAGTAGCGGCGATTGAGTATGACCCGAACCGCACTGCCCGTATCGCGTTGTTGTTCTATGCGGATGGCGAGAAACGTTACATCGTTGCGCCGCTCGATTTGAACGTCGGCGACAAAGTATTGTCAAGCAAAACGGAAATCGATATCCGCCCCGGCAACGCGTTGCGCGTCGCCAACATTCCGGTGGGCACCACGATCCACAATATCGAAATCCAACCGGGTAAAGGCGGGCAGATTGCGCGCTCAGCCGGAATGGCGGCGCAGTTGCTCGGCAAGGAAGGCGATTACGCGCAGATTCGGTTGCCTTCCGGTGAAGTGCGCCTCGTCAAGCAGGAGTGCATGGCGACCATCGGCATCGTGGGCAACCTCGACCATGCGAACGTGAAGCTGGGCAAAGCAGGCCGCAAGCGCCACATGGGCATCCGTCCGACGGTGCGCGGCACGGCCATGTCCCCGCGCGACCATCCGCACGGTGGTGGTGAAGGCCGTCAACCGGTGGGCAAGCCCGGGCCGCGCAGCCCGTGGGGCAAGCCCACCCGTGGTTTCAAGACTCGCCGCAACAAGAAGAGTGACCGGTTCATCGTCAAGCGGCGCGGCACGAAGTAACGGAGAAGGCTATGTCTCGATCATTGAAGAAAGGCCCCTTCGTGGAGCCTAAGCTGTTGAAGAAAATCGAAGCGATGAATCAACGCGGCGCCAAGCAAGTGCTCAAGACCTGGAGCCGCGCCAGCACCATCTTCCCGCAGATGGTGGGTCACACCATCGCTGTGTATGACGGCCGCCGGCACGTGCCCATCTATATCACCGAAAACATGGTGGGGCATAAGCTGGGCGAGTTCGCGCCGACGCGCACTTTCCGGGGTCATATTTCGAAAGAAAAGACCACCGAGACCGGCGCAGCAGGAGCAGCATAAGCCATGGACGTGAAGGCCCAAGCCCGGTACGTGGGCATCTCGGCGCAAAAGGCGCGGTTGGTGGTGGATATGGTGCGCGGCCAAAACGCGCAGGCGGCCCTCAACCTGCTGAAGTTCACGCCGAAGGTCGCCGCGCGCCACGTGTATAAAGTCGTGCACACCGCCATCGCCAACGCCGAAGAGAACTTCGGTTTGAATGGCTCGGAACTGATCATTAAAAAAGCTTTTGTGGATGAAGCGCCGACCCGCAAGTGGCGGCGTTTCGGGGCGCGCGGGCGGTTTAAGCCGCTGTTGCGCCGGTCAGCGCACATCACCATCGTGGTGGCAGAAAAAGAAGGAGCGGCTGCGTAATGGGTCGTAAAGTTCATCCGATTGGATTCCGTCTCGGCATCATCAAAGATTGGGAAGCGCGCTGGTACGCACCCAAAGGCAAGTACGCGGCTCAATTGCAACAGGATTTCGCCATCCGCAAGCTGGTGTACCGACAGGCGCCCAAAGCCGCCATCGCGCGGGTGGATATTGACCGTTCGCCATCCAGCGTGACGGTGTCGATTTGGACGGCCAAGCCCGGCATCCTCATCGGGCGCAAGGGTGCGGCAGTGAAGGTGTTACGCCAGCAGCTTGAGCAACTCACCGGCACCAAGGTGAAGCTGGAAGTCGAAGAGATTCAAAAGCCCGACCTGGAAGCCAAGCTGGTCGCGGAAAATATCGTCGATCAGTTGGAGCGCCGCATCAGCCACAGCCGCGCGATGAAGCGCGCCATCCAGCAGGCGATGAAGGCGGGCGCGCAAGGTGTGAAGGTCGTCGCTGCCGGCCGGTTGGGCGGCTCAGAAATGTCGCGCCGCGAGAGCATCCGCGAGGGCCGCGTGCCGTCGCAGACGCTGCGGGCGGATATTGACTTTGCGCGTGCAGAAGCGCTCACGACTTTTGGCCGGATCGGCGTGAAGGTGTGGATTTACAAAGGCGAGAAGATGCCCGAGACGGTGGAAGTTCCGGCGGTAGAAGAGGACGTTTACGTTAGCGAATAGTCCCGTGGTCAAGTCGTCTGATAGTCGCGTAGTCTGGAGTTGTCTACGCGACTAAACGACCACCCGACTAATTTGAGGTGAACTATGTTGATGCCAAAGCGCGTGAAATGGCGCAAGCAAATGCGCGGGCGCATGACGGGCCACGAGACCCGGGGTGTTGAGATTGCTTTCGGCGAGTATGCCCTGCAAGCGCTGGAACCGGCTTGGATTACGCAGCGCCAAATCGAGGCCGCGCGCCGCGCTCTGGTGCGCTATATGAAGCGCCGTGGCAAGGTGTGGGTTCGCATCTTTCCGGATAAGCCGGTGACGCAGCGCGCCGCCGAGAGCCGTATGGGCAAAGGCAAGGGTGCGGTGGATCATTGGGTGTCCGTCGTCAAGCCGGGCCGCATCATTTTCGAGGTGGCCGGTTTGCCGGAGGAGATTGCACGGGAAGCGATCCGCCTGGCCTCGCACAAACTCCCCATCAAAACCAAGGTGGTGGTGTCCGATGAAGTAGTGGGCGGAGGAGGCCAGTCAGCATGACGGCGGAAGAAATTCGAGCCTTGAGCGCGGACGAGCTAAAGTCCAAGCTCGATGATGCTCGCGAAGAATTATTCAAATTGCGTTTTCAATATCGGTCGGGCCAGTTAAAGGATTACACCCGGCTACGTGTCACGCGGCATAACATTGCGCGTTATGCGACCGTGCTACGCGAGCGCGAGATTGCGGCGACGCTCGCTGGGAAGGAGAAGTAACATGCCCCGTCGTCGATTAATTGGACGAGTTTCGAGCAACAAGATGACGCAGACGGTGGTGGTGCAGGTGGATAGCAGTTATCGCCACCCGTTGTATGGCAAGGTCGTGCACCGCACCACTAAATTCATGGCGCACGACGAGCAGAAATGCCTGCCCGGTGATAGCGTGCAGATTGTGGAGAGCCGCCCGATCAGCAAGCACAAACGCTGGGTAGTGGAAACCGTGTTGCAGCGCGCCGTGCAAGTTTCGGAGTTAGCGCCCGAGGAAGGGGCTAAGCCGGCATGATCCAGCAAGAGTCTCGTTTGATGGTGGCCGATAACACTGGCGCCCGCGAGTTGCTTGTCATCCGCGTCATAGGCGGTTCGAAGCGCCGCTACGGGTACATCGGCGATGTGGTGGTGGCAACCGTGAAGGTTGCGACCCCGCAGGGCGCGCTCAAAAAGAGCGCCATCGTCAAAGCCGTCATCGTCCGCTGCGCCAAGGAAATGAAGCGCGAGGATGGATCGTATATTCGCTTTGATGACAACGCAGCTGTGATTTTGGATGACGATGGCGAGAACCCCAAGGGAACCCGCATCTTTGGCCCGGTGGCCCGCGAATTGCGTGAGCGAGGGTTTATGAAAATCGTCTCGCTCGCGCCGGAAGTGCTCTGACGTATTCCGTAGTGCGTATTGCGTAAGGATACGAAATACGCAACACGCAATACGTGAGGTGGCTCATGAAAATGAAAATCAAGAAAGGCGACACGGTTGAAGTGATCGCCGGCAAAGACAAGGGCAAGCGCGGCGAAGTGCTGCGCGTGATCCCAAAGGAAAACCGCGTGGTGGTGCAGGGTGTGGCTGTGCGCAAGAAACACAAGAAAGCGGCGCAAAATCAGCAGGGCCGCCAGGGCGCACCGCAGATCATGGAATTTGATGCGCCCATCCACGCTTCGAATGTGATGATCGTGGACCCCAAGACCAACAAGCCGACGCGCGTGGGCTATAAGCGCGAAGGCGATCAATGGGTGCGCTTCGCCAAGCAGAGCGGCGAGTTATTGGATAAATAGAGACGCAGCAGGTGCGTCTGGACACGAGAGTGTGTAATGCATAGGCTACACGAGTTTTACAACAAAGAAGCGGCGCCCCAGCTCCAACGTGAGTTCGGCTTCAAAAACGTGATGCAGATCCCGCGCATCGAGAAGATCGTCGTCAACATCGGCGTCGGATCGGAAACGCAGACGGACTCCAAGGCGCTCGACGCCGCCGTCAATGACCTGACCATCATCGCCGGGCAGAAGCCGGTGGTAACAAAGGCGCGCAAGAGCATTGCGAACTTCAAGTTGCGCGAGGGCAAGGCCATTGGCGTGAAGGTAACGCTGCGCGGTGAGCGTATGTGGAGCTTTCTCGACCGGTTGATGAATTTGGCGCTGCCGCGCGTGCGCGATTTCCGCGGCGTTTCGGCCGATGCCTTTGACGGGCGCGGCAATTACACCCTCGGTCTACGCGAGCAACTGGTGTTTCCGGAGATCGACTACGACAAGATCGACAAGCTGCGTGGCATGGAGGTCACCGTGGTGACCTCGGCTAGGACCGATGAACACAGCCGGCGCCTGCTCCAACTAATGGGCATGCCGTTCAAGAAGAAAGGCGCGAACTAATCTATGGCGAAGAAAAGCATGATCAATCGCGAACTGACGCGGAAGTATCCCACGCGAGTTCGCAACCGCTGCAAACTATGCGGGCGCCCGCGCGGCTTCATCCGCCGCTTCCAGTTGTGCCGTATTTGTTTGCGTGAACAGGCGCTGGCCGGGAAGATCCCGGGCGTCGTCAAGTCATCCTGGTAAGCGAGGAGCAGGCTATGCATAGCGATCCTATTGCGGACATGCTGACGCGCATTCGTAACGGGTTGATGGCCGGTCATAACACCATTTCGGTGCCATCCTCCAAAATGAAGCTGGCGATTGCGCAGATATTGCAAGAAGAAGGTTACATTCAGGAGTATCAGGTGGTCACCGCCGAGGGCGTCGTTCAACCCTCCTTGCGGCTGACGCTAAAGTACGTCGGCCAGCGGCGCGAGAAGCGCCCGGTGATCAGCGGGCTGGAGCGCATCTCCTCCCCAGGCCGCCGTATCTACAGCCGTAAGGCCGAAATCCCGTGGGTGCTCTCGGGTATGGGCATCGCCATCCTCTCCACGCCCAGAGGCGTGATGACGGGGGCCAAGGCTCGTAAGCTTGGCGTCGGCGGCGAAGTGCTGTGTAAGATCTGGTAAGGAGTCCGAATGTCGCGAATTGGCAAGAAGCCCATCGTCGTGCCAACAGGCGTGACGGTGGACATCAAAGACAATACGGTCACGGTCAAAGGACCAAAGGGTGAGTTGAGCCGCACCCTGGCCGAAGGCGTCTCAGTGGCGCTGGAGAACGGCGAGGTGCTCGTAAAGCGCGCTTCCGATGCGCGCCAGATGCGGGCGTTGCACGGCACCACGCGCGCGCTGCTCAACAATATGGTGACGGGCGTGAACACTGGCTTTACCAAGACCTTGCAGGTCGAAGGTGTGGGCTACCGCGCGGAGCTGAAAGGCAAGCAACTGGTCATGGCGCTGGGCTTCTCGCATCCCATTGCGGTGGATGCACCGACAGGCATCAGCTTCGGGGTGGATGAGAAGACACGCACGATCATGATTAACGGCGCCGACCGCGAGTTGGTGGGACAGGTCGCGGCGGATATTCGCGCCTGGCGTCCACCGGAGCCTTACAAAGGCAAAGGCCTGCGTTACCTCGGTGAAAAGGTCAAGCGCAAGGCCGGCAAGGCCGGGAAGGCGGGCTAGTAGAGAGGTTGCATGCAACGACTCTATGACCCAGGAGCAATAGATATGGCGAATGTAAAACGCAAAGAGAGCCGGGCGCGACGACATGCCCGGGTGCGCGCGAAAGTTTCGGGGACGCCCGGCCGGCCGCGCTTGAATATCTTCCGCAGCCTTTCAAGTATCTACGTGCAATTGATCGATGATCAAGCCGGCACGACATTAGCGGCAGCATCATCGCTGGATAGCGAACTAAAGGCCATGCTAGTTGGCAAGAAGAAGAGCGAGCAGGCGAAGCTGGTGGGTATGGCGATTGCAGAGCGCGCCAAATCCAAAGGCATCTCGCAGGTGGTGTTTGATCGCGGCGGATACAAATATCACGGGCGTGTCAAGGCGCTGGCCGACGGCGCGCGCGAAGGCGGATTGGAGTTCTAAATGACTGATCAGCAGCAACCGCAAAAGCAGCAGCGCCCGCAACGCGGGGGGCGTGGGCAGCAACGCCAACCGCGGCGCGACCGGGAAGAAGGCCCCGAGTTGGACGAGCGCGTGATTGATATTGCCCGTGTCGCGAAAGTGATCAAAGGCGGCCGCCGGTTCGCCTTCCGCACCGTCGTGGTGGCTGGCGATAACCGTGGCCGGGTGGGCATCGGCGTCGGCAAGAGCCGCACCGTGCCGGATGCGATCCGCAAAGCGACGGAACGCGCGCGCCAGAACATGCGCTCCGTCATCATCACCGGTACCACGATCTCACATGAGGTGACGGCGCAGCGCGGCGGGGCCAAAGTCCTACTGAAGCCCGCCTCCCCTGGAACGGGCGTGATTGCGGCCGGTGGTGTGCGCGCGGTGCTCGAGGCCGCTGGGGTGCGCGACATCCTCACCAAATCACAGGGCAGCCCGAACGTCTTGAACGTGGTGAATGCGACCCTGATTGCATTGGGCCAGCTCAAGGATCCGGCTGGCGAGGCGCAGCGGCGCGGCAAGGATGTGCGTCTGGTGACTCCATTTTGGAATCGGAGCAAGAAGTAATGGCTGAGAAAAGTCCTCAGGCTGAGCAGACTGCCAAAACCGTGCGGATCACGCTGATCCGCAGCCCGATTGGGTTTTCCTACCGGCACAAAGCCACGGTTAGGGCGCTTGGCCTACGCAAGATGCATCAGACCGTTGAGCAGGCAGACACGCCGCAACTACGCGGTATGCTGGCGAAGGTGGCGCGTTTGGTAAGAGTAGAGACAGCCTGACGTGAAGCGTGACGAGTGAAACGTGATAGCTCCTTTGCATTGCCAGGTCTTTCACGTTTCACGTTTTACGTTTGACGAAGCAAAGTGCAATTATGAAGCTTCATGATCTTGGCCCCAACGACGGGGCTAATCGCAAAAAGACGCGGGTGGGGCGTGGCATTTCGGCGGGCAAAGGCAAGACGGCTGGTCGCGGCACCAAGGGCTATGGCGCGCGCCGGGGTGGTGGCGGCAAAATCTACCGCCAGGGTGGCAACCTGCCGTTCTATCGCAGCTTGCCCTTCAAGCGCGGCTTCATCAACATCTTTCGCGTCGAGTTCGCCGAAGTGAACGTGGCCCGGTTGGAGGGCTTCGATGCCGGCACGGAAGTGACGCCGGAGCTGTTGCTGGAACAGGGTATCGTGCGGCATGCCGATATGCCGATCGCACTATTAGGCATGGGCGACGTAAAGAAGGCGCTCACGGTGAAGGTACATCGCGCCAGTAAATCGGCGGTGGCAAAAGTGGAAGCGGCGGGCGGCAAGGTCGAAATTATCGCCTGACGCTCCAGGTCGGTAAACACTCATGAGAGAATTCTTTGCTGCGCTACGGCGCATCTGGAACGCAGAAGACCTGCGGAACCGTATTCTGATTACCATCTTATTGTTGGTGATCTATCGGTTGGCCGCGCATGTCCCCGCGCCCAACGTCAACGCGCAAGCCGTGCGCGATATTCTGAGCCAGGGCGGGGCGGGCAGCAATTTCTTCGGCATCCTCGATCTGCTCTCGGGCGGCACGGTCTCGAACATGTCGGTGCTCGCCATGGGCGTATACCCGTACATCACCGCGCAGATCATTCTGCAATTGCTCATCCCCATCATCCCGCGCTTGCAACGGATGGTGGAGGAAGACCCGACGCGCGCGCGTGAATTCCAGGAGCGCTGGACCTATTATCTGGCAGTGCCCATGGCGGCGCTCAATGCGTTTGGGCAAATCCGCATCATCCAGTCGCTGCAATCCCCAACCGCCGAGCCGATTTTGCTAGCGGGCGAGATTGGCTTCAACCTGCCCACCATCACGATGATCATTGCGATGACGGCGGGCACCATGTTCGCCATCTGGCTGGGTGAATTGATTTCGGAGTATGGGCTACGGAAGCAAGGCTTGTCGCTCATCATCTTCGCCGGTATCGTCGCCCGCATCCCGTCGCAACTCTTTGGCCTGCTGGCTGATCCGCAATCCTGGTGGATTAACTTGTTGGTCTTTATCCTGTTGCTGGTGGCGATGGTCTTTGTCATCGTGTTTGTGCAGCAGGGCCGGCGCAATGTGCCGGTGATGTATCCCGGCCGGCGAATGGGCAACCGCATGAGCATGCCGGTGCGCGGTCAATTGCCGCTGCAGATCAACATGGCCGGCATGATTCCGATCATCTTTGCGCAGTCCATCCTGACCTTTCCCGCCATCATCGCCGGGTTCTTCGTCACCTCCTCCACGACGTGGGTGGCGGATGGCGCACGCGCGATCACCAATTTGTTTGGCGGGCAGAGCGATTGGTACTGGCTGTTGTACTTCATCATGGTCGTGCTGTTTACGTTCTTCTACACGGACGTGTTGTTCACCCAGCAAAACTACGGTGAGAACTTAAAGCGGGCCGGGGCTCAAATCCCGGGCATCACCAAAGGCGCCCCGACACAGAAGTACCTGACGAAGGTGTTGCGCCGCATCACGCTGCCGGGCGCGGTGTTTCTCGGGATCGTGGCCGTCATGCCTTTCATCGTTGGCGGCATCCTGCGCGCGTTCGGCGGTGGGCTATCGACCTCGAGCAGCAGCCTGTCCATCCTGAGTACTGGTTTGTTGATTGTGGTCGGCGTGGTGCGCGATACCTTCTTCGGGCTGGATGCGGAATTGAAGTTGCGTGGGTATAACGATTCGCTGTTGGTGAAATAATCACCGTCGATGCCGAAATACTTCTTGCTGTTTGGCCCGCCGGGTGCGGGCAAGGGAACGCAGGCCCAGATACTCAGCAAGGATTATGGCCTGCCGCAGGTCGCCTCGGGTGATCTGTTTCGAGAGAACTTGAAAAAACTGACGCCGCTCGGCCAGCTCGCCAAGCAGTATATGGATAAAGGCGAGCTGGTGCCGGACGATGTGACCGTTCGAATGATCCGTGAGCGTTTATCTCAACCGGATGCGCAATCCGGCGCGCTGCTCGACGGCTTCCCGCGTACCATCCCGCAAGCCGAGGCGCTGGACAGATTGCTGGCCGAGTTTGGCGGCCAGGTAGATGTGGTGTTGCACATGAATGTGCGCGAGCGTGTGCTGATCGAACGACTTTCCTCGCGCTGGGTATGCCGCGGGCCGCAACAACATGTCTATAACGTGTTGAGCAATCCACCCAAAGTGGTGGGGCGGTGTGATGTGTGTGGCGCGGAGCTGTTTCAGCGGGATGATGACAAGGCCGAGGTGCAAAGCCGGCGCATTCGAGTTTTTTTGGAGCAGACGGCGCCGTTGATCGAGTTCTATCGCGAGCGCAGTGTGTTGCGCGAGATTGATGGCGAGCAGTCGGTGGCTGCTGTGACGGCGCAGGTGAAGCGGACTGTCGAAGCCGCCACTTCGGAATGACGGCGGAGCGGACTGGCTGGCACAAGGGTGTCGAACTTAAAAGCGCCCGCGAGTTAGCCCTGATGCGTGAAGCGGGGCGCATTGCGGCGCTGGCCCTGGCAGAGATGCGCGACAAGTTGAAGCCCGGTGTCACCGGCAAACAACTTGACGCCATGGCCGATAAAGTGATCGCTCAACACGGCGCGACCCCCGCCTTCAAAGGGGCGCCGGGGCCATATCCATATCCGTTTGCGACCACCATCTCGATCAACGAGCAGTTGGTTCACGGATTGCCCACCGGACGCGTGATCCGGGACGGCGATGTGGTGAGTCTGGATTGTGGCGTGCTGCACCACGGCCTGTATGCCGACAACGCGGTCACAGTCGGGGTAGGTCGCATCTCGTCGGAAGCGGCGCGACTGCTCGAAGTGACGGAGCAGGCTCTTTACAAAGGTATCGCACAGGCATGCGCCGGCAACCGTGTGGGAGATATATCGCATGCGATACAGGAATACGTAGAACAGCATGGCTATTATCTGACCCGCGATTACACCGGGCATGGGGTCGGACGGCACATGCACGAAGACCCAGAAGTGCCCAATCTCGGAAAACCCCGCACGGGGCGGCTGTTGCGCCCGGGGCTGGTAATCGCGATTGAGCCGATGGTGCTGGTGGGGACAGACGAAACCATGACCCAACCGGATGGTTGGACGGTGGTGGCGGTGGACGGCTCGCTGGCGTGCCACTTTGAACACACTGTGGCGATCACAGAGGGCGAGCCGGAAATTCTGACAAAAGTTTAGTTGGCTCTGGACGTAACGTGCAGGCGTGAGTATAATCCGCCTTCGCGAGTCAAGCAGGGAGTTATGACATGAAAGTACAAGCTTCTATTCGCAAACGCTGTGCCAAGTGCAAAATCGTGCGTCGGCGCGGCCGCGGGTATGTGATTTGCCAGGACCCGACGCACAAGCAGCGTCAGGGATGATTTGATTTCCCAAAGGGAAGTGAAGGAAAAGAACTATGCGTATTGAAGGTGTTGACCTGCCCCGCGATAAGCGTGTCGAAATCGGTCTGACGTATCTGTACGGTATCGGCCCTAAGAACTCCTATGAGATTCTGGCGGCCACCAAAATCAGCCCGGACAAGCGAATTAAAGACTTGACCGAGGCAGAAGCGGCCTCAATTCGCGACTACATCGGGCAGCACTTCGCGGTGGAAGGTGACCTGCGCCGCGAGGTGCAGCTGAACATCAAGCGGCTGATTGAAATCGGTTGCTATCGTGGGTTGCGGCATCGCCGTAACCTGCCCGTACGCGGCCAGCGCACCCGCACGAACTCGCGCACGCGCAAAGGCGCCAAGAAGACGGTGGCCGGGCGCGGCCGGCGGCGCGGCGCCAAGAAGAAGTAATTGTGGCCGATGGCGTTTGACTGATGGCCGCCCCGGTCACTTTCGGGCCCCTTCCGGCTCGCGGCTGAGTGATCAAGGCGCTATTCGTCATCCGCCTCTGCTATTTGTGAAGTGAGGAACAATGGCTCGTCCAACCAAAGTGGCTCGACGCGCGTCCAGCAAGAAAGCCAAGAACGCGCCCCCGCACGGGCAGGCACACGTGTTTGCTTCTTTCAATAACACGATCGTGACCTTCACCGACCAGCAGGGTGGTACTGTTTGCTGGAGCTCCGCCGGCACGGCCGGTTTCAAAGGCTCCCGCAAGAGCACACCCTACGCGGCGCGGGTGGCGGCGCAACAGGCTGCTCAGCAGGCGCAGAACCTCGGCATGGCCGAAGTGGATATGTTTATCAAGGGGCCTGGCCCGGGACGGGAAGCGGCGATCCGCGCCATCCAAAGTGTGGGCTTGAAGGTGCGTTCCATCAACGATGTGACGCCCGTGCCGCATAACGGCTGCCGCCCGCCCAAACGTCGTCGAGTCTAATTTCAGCCCAAAGCGTTCAGCAAGTTTACTTGCCACGCACGGAAGGATTTTCGGAAGATGGCAAAATATACCGGCCCGGTGTGCCGCCTGTGTCGGCGCGAGGGCGAAAAACTTTATCTCAAGGGCACGCGCTGCCTGACCAAATGCCCGTTTGACCGGCAGGAGGGCGCGCGCGATTATGCCCCCGGCCAGCACGGTCGCGATACGCAGTTCAAGCGCAACCGCTCGTCGGACTATTTGTTGCAGTTGCGTGAAAAGCAGAAAGCCCGCCGCGTATACGGCGTGCTCGAGGCGCAGTTTCGCCGTTACTACCAGATGGCCCTCAAGACGCGCGGCGTCACCGGTCAGACCCTGCTTCAGATTCTGGAACGGCGGCTGGATAACGTCCTCTACCGTTTAGGATACGCCAGCAGCCGCCCGCAGGCGCGACAGTTGGTGAACCATGGACATATCAACGTCAACGGCCGGCGCATCAAAGCCTCGGCGTCGCTGGTGAAGCCGGGTGATGTGGTTGAAGTGCGCGCCAATTCGCAAAAGCGCGAGTACTTCAAACTGCTCAAAGAGACGGATGAGCCCCGCTCCGCGCCCAACTGGCTGATCCGTAATTGGAACACACTCTCGGCGCAGGTGACGAAGCTGCCCGCGCGCGAAGACATTGACGCGAATCTCAACGAACAGCTCATCGTCGAATACTACTCGCGGTAAAGGCGCGATAAGCGGGTCGAATTGAGAATCACTCCATGAGCCGGCGACCTCCCCAGTGGGGTCTCCCTGACGGGAGCGGCCATCCGGAAAGAGAGTCACATGAGCGTCACGAACAACATGGTTCTGCCCAAGATCGAGGGCGAGAACATCTCGCGGAATTATGGCAAGTTCATCATCAGCCCGCTGGAAAGCGGGTACGGTGTGACGCTGGGCAATGCGTTGCGCCGAGTGATGTTGGCCTCGCTGGAAGGCGCGGCCGTCTCCTCCATTCGCGTATCGGATGTGCCGCATGAGTTTTCGGACATCCCCGGTGTGAAGGAGGACATGACCCAGTTGCTGCTGCAAACAAAGCAACTGCGCCTGATTCTGCATGAAGGGGAGACCGCGCGTCTGCGGCTGGATGTGCAGGGCGAGGGTGAAGTCACCGCCGCCGACATCATCTGCCCATCCGAAGTCGAGATCATGAATCCCGATCTCTACCTGTTCTCGGTGGATAATGACAAGACGCGGCTGGAAATCGAGATGACGGTGCAACGCGGGCGCGGCTATTCGCCGGCCGATGAGCGCGGCCGCCTGCCCATCGGCGAAGTGCCGGTGGATGCCATTTACAGCCCGATCAAACGCGTATCGTTTGACGTGCAGCGCGCGCGCGTGGGGCAGATCACCAATTACGACAAGTTGGTGCTCGAAGTGTGGACCGACGGCACCATCCGTCCGGAGGCGGCGCTGAAGCAGAGCGCGCAGATTCTGATGGCGCACCTGCGGCTGATCGCCGGTGTGACCGAAGAGTCGCTGGCTCCAGTGGTGCCCACCGAAGAAGCGCCGAAGATGTCGAGCGAAATCTACGAGATGCCGATTGAAAATCTCGATCTTTCGGTGCGGGTGTTCAACTCGCTCAAGCGCACCGGCATCACCACGGTGGGTGAGGTGCTCGATATGCTCAACAAAGGCGAGGAAGCGATGCTCGCCATCCGCAACTTTGGCGATAAAAGCCTCGACGAGTTGCGGGTCAAATTGCAGGAGAAGGGCTTTCTGAAGGACGTGGAAGTCCCAGCGGAGAAGTTATCATGAAGCACGGAGTTTTTGGCCGCAAGCTGGGGCGCACCAGCGCACAGCGCAACGGCCTGCGCCGGACGCAAATCCAGCAATTGCTGGAACATGAGCGCATCAAGACCACGGAGGCTAAAGCCAAAGCCATCCGGGGTGAAGTGGAAAAACTGGTGACGACCGCCAAGCACGGGTTGAAGGCTGGCGCGGCGGATACCGCCGACGGCAAGGCCAGGCTCGTGCATGCGCGCCGGTTGGTCAAAGCCACGGTGAACAACGACACGTTGGCCAAGAAGGTGTTTGACACCCTCGCGCCGCGCTTCGAGAAGCGCCCCGGCGGTTACCTGCGTTTGTACAAACTCGGCCCGCGCCTCGGCGATGCGGCGGAGATGGTTTTGTTGGAGTTTGTTGAAGAGTAAACAGTTGCCAGTGAACGGTGAGCAGTGGCATTTCATCAGCCACCGTTTACTGCTCACTGTAGATTGATAGTGACGCGGTACAAAGCCGTCCTCGAATACGACGGCACCGATTTTCTGGGATTTCAACGTCAGGCGAAGGGCCGTACCATTCAGGGTGAAGTGGAAGGGAGCCTGCGCCGGATGGGGTGGGTGGGCAAAACGATTTGGGGCGCTGGACGGACCGATACCGGCGTCCATGCGGCCGGACAGGTGATTGCGTTCGATCTTGATTGGACGCACGGTGAACCGGCCTTGCTGCGAGCATTGAATGCGAACTTGCCCGCCGATGTGAGTGTTCAGACGGTGGCGGAGTGCGCGCCGGAGTTTCACCCCCGGTACGACGCCAAAGCGCGCCGCTATCGTTACACCATTTACAATGCGCCGGCACGTTCGGCGCTCACGGCGCGGTATGCGTGGCATGTGGCAGCGGAGTTAGACTTGCCCGAGATGCAACGGGCGGCTGACCGGCTTCGCGGCACACATGATTTCGCGACATTCGGAACTGATCCGGATGATGGAAGCAACACTGTGCGTACGGTAAGCGTGGCGGAGTGGCGCCGAACCGGTGCGAATGTGTACTTTGAAATTCAGGCCGAAGCGTTCTTGTACCGGATGGTGCGGAGCATCGCTGGCGCGTTCAAGCAAGTGGGCGCGGGCGAACTGACCCTGGCCGAGTTTGAGCGCATCTTCAGTGCGCGCGACCGTTCACAATGCCCGCCGCCGGCCCCAGCGCACGGCCTGTGTTTGATGGAAGTGTTCTACGGTAATTCGTAATTGGTAATTACTGTTTACCAATTACTCGAGGTTTTCGACGTGCAAAAAACATTCGTAACCAAAGCAAGCGATGTCAAGCGTGAGTGGGTGGTGATCGATGCTGAGGGCCAAAACCTGGGCCGTCTGGCAACGAAAGTTGCAACCCTGCTGCGCGGCAAGCACAAGCCGACCTTCTCTCCGGCGATGGACGCCGGGGACTTTGTCATCGTCATCAACGCTGAGAAGATTACGGTGACGGGCGGCAAAATGATCGAGAAGGAATACTACGATTACTCGGGTTACCCGGGCGGTTTGCGCATCACCCAGCTCAAAGATCAGCTGGCCAAGCATCCCGACCGGGTGATCACCCATGCGGTCAAAGGCATGCTGCCGCACACCAAACTGGGCCGGGCGATCATCAAAAAGCTCAAGGTGTACGCCGGGCCGGAACATCCGCATCAGGCGCAGACGGCCAGGGCGGCGAAGTAGCAAGAAGGAATTGAGTTCCTTCAGTTCCGTGAGTTCCCGACCAACTGGGAACTAAGGGAAACCGGGGAATTCGAAACGAGGAAGATCAAGATGGCACAGTATTACGAAGGCGTTGGACGTCGCAAGACCAGCACCGCCCGCGCGCGGCTCACCATCGGCGACGGCACGCTGGTGTGCAACGAGCGCCCCGGCAAGGAATATTTCGGGCGCTTTGGCGATGTGGACCTGATTACGGCCCCGATCAAAGCTGTGGGGATGGCGGGCCGCTTCGCGATCAGCATCAAAGTGGAAGGCGGCGGCCCCACTGGGCAGACCGGCGCGGCCCGCATGGCCATCGCCCGCGCGCTGCTGAAATTTAACCCAGACTATCGCAAGCCCTTGCGCCGAGGCGGTTACCTGACGCGCGATGACCGTGAGAAGGAACGCAAGAAGCCCGGTCTCAAGCGTGCCCGCAAGGCCCCGACGTACACGAAGCGGTAAAGTCGTACAATCGGTATCGTCCTCTGAAGGGATTAGGGATTACAATCGCCCTGATCCCTTTTTGATTTCTGTTGTATTGAGTGACCTTATGCCCGGCATCACCATCCTCGGTCTCGGCCCCGGCCACCCGCAGCAACTGACGCGCGAAGCGTGGGAGGTGCTGAGCAACGCGCGTGAAGTGTGGCTGCGCACGGCGCGGCATCCCACAGTGGCCGGTCTGCCCGTCACTGTAACGCTACACAACTTCGACGACATCTACGAAAGCACCGAAGGCTTCGAGCAGGTGTATGAACGCATCGCCGAGCGTGTGCTGGAATTGGGGGCACGGGAGGAAGGCGTGATCTATGCCGTGCCCGGCCACCCGAACGTCGCCGAAGCCTCGGTCACGCACATCCGCGCGCGGGCGGCGGAACGCGGGCTGCTGGTACGCGTTATCGCCGGACTGTCGTTTATCGAGCCGGCGCTGGAGGCGCTGGGCGTGGATGCGTTGCCGCAACTGCAATTGGCTGACGCACTCGAACTGGCCGCGCGGCGTCATCCCGCCTTTCACCCAGATGCGCCCGCGCTGGTGGCGCAGCTTTACTCCCAACAGCTCGCCAGCGATGTGAAGCTTACGCTGATGAACCAGTATCCCGATGAGCACCCGGTGAAGCTCGTGCACGCGGTAGGCACGGCGGAGGAGCGGATCGAAGAGTTGTCGCTGTACGAAATAGACCGCAGCCCGCATATCGCGCACCTCACCGCGTTGTTCGTGCCGCCGCTCCCGCGTCAATCGGCCTTCGAAGCTTTTCAGGAAACCATCGCCCACTTGCGCGCGCCGGAGGGTTGCCCGTGGGATCGCAAGCAAACGCATCAATCGTTGCGCCGCTATCTGCTCGAAGAAACGTACGAGGTGTTGAACACACTCGATGCCGAAGACCACGAGGCCTTGCGCGAGGAGTTGGGCGACCTGATGCTCCAAATCGTCCTGCACGCACAGATCGCCACCGAGTCTAGTGAGTTCACGATGGCTGACATCCTGGCCGGTATTCAAGAGAAAATGATCCGCCGCCACCCGCACGTGTTTGGGGATGTGACGGTGAGCGGCGCGGCTGAGGTGGTGCACAACTGGGAGCAGATTAAAGCTATCGAGAAGAAAGGCCAGCCACAAAATGGCAGCGTGCTCGGCGAGACGCCGAAGGATTTGCCCTCGTTGATGCAGGCCGAGACCTACCAAAAACGCGCCGCGAAAGTGGGCTTCGATTGGCCGGATGTGTCGGGCGTGAAGGCCAAGATCACGGAGGAGATGGCGGAGATTGAAGCCGCCACGGGTGATGACATTCATGATGAAGTCGGCGATTTGCTGTTTGCGGTGGTGAACTGGGCGCGCTGGCTGCACGTGGAGCCGGAGACGGCGCTGCGCGAGGCCAATGCGCGCTTCGCCGCGCGGTTCGCGAAGGTCGAGGCTGCTGCGCAAGCGCAGGGCCGTCCGATGACGGCGATGACGATTGACGAACTGGATGCGCTATGGGAGCAGGCCAAAGTGGATATTGGATAACCAGCAACGGATTGTGCTACGCACGAAGCGAATAAACGGATACCAACGGATGAGGCGCCTCATCCGGTGGTATCCGTTTATCAGTTTGCAATCCGTTGTCGGGCACCCGTGAAATCCGTTATACTCTGCACAGCCAATTGATCATCACCCTCAATTCAGGAGCCGACGCTGTGCCACAACCCGCCGACTTCATCATCACCCATGCCCACGTGCTCACACAGAATCTTGCTCAACCGCGCGCCGGAGCCGTGGCCGTGCGCGGCAACCGTATCGTCTGGGTGGGCAGCGCCGCCGATGCGGGCGGCTGGCGCGGCCCCGGCACACGCGTCGTGGATGGCCAACACTCCACGCTGATCCCCGGCTTCATCGACTCGCACTTTCACTTGCTATGGGGCTGCCTATGGTTGGGTAGCGCGCAGCTGTATGAAGCCGCCACGACGGAACAAGCCGTTGAATTGATGCGGAATTACGCCACCACTCACTCGAACGATCCCTGGGTCGTCGGTCGCGGCTTGCGTTACGATGTGTTGACGACACGCCAACAACTCGATGCCATCGTCGCCGACCGGCCCGTGTACCTCAACGCTTACGATGGGCACACGAGCTGGGCAAATACCAAGGCGCTCGAGATGGCCGGCATCCTGCACAACGGCGAATGGCCCGCGCCCAACAGCGTCATCGTGCGCGATGCGCACGGCATGGCGACGGGCGAACTGCGCGAGGCGGCGCAGGAGGCCGTGCGTCAACTCCTACCCGAGCCGGACGCGGCGCGCCAACGTGAACTGCTCAAGCTCGGCCTCGCGGGAATGGCGCGCGTCGGCATCACCAGTGTACACAACATGAATGGCGACATGGATGAGTTGTCGCTGTACGCGGCGATGGAGGACACCGGCGAACTGACCTTGCGCGCCTATGTGCCGTACTGGGTGAAGCCGGACACGACTGTCGAGATGCTGGCCGAAGCCGATGAGATGGCGAAGGTCAAAGGGGATTTGACGCGTGGCGGCGCGGCCAAGTTCTTCATGGATGGCGTGCTCGAGTCGTATACCGCGCTGATGCTTGAGCCGTACGCGGATTTGCCTGCCTCGCGCGGCGACTCGCTCTATAGCCTCGAACACTTCACCCGCATGGCGGCGGAGTGCGACAAGCGCGGTTTGCAGATTTTCGTGCACTGTTGTGGGGATGGGGCGGTGCGGCGCACACTCGACGGCTACGAAGCCGTGCAGCGCCTCAACGGTAAACGTGACAGCCGCCACCGCGTCGAGCACATCGAAGTCATCCATCCCGATGACCTGCCGCGCTTCAAACAACTTGGGGTGCTCGGCTCGGTGCAACCACTGCACGCGCCGCCGCACGTGAACGATGGCGATGTGTGGCCCGCGCGCGCCGGTCACGACCGCTGGCCGCTCAGCTTTGCGTGGCGCGATTTGCGCAACGCCGGCGTGCACCTGGCTTTTGGCAGCGATTGGCCGGTGGTGACTTATGACGCAATGCTAGGCGTGCACGCCGCCGTCAACCGCATGCCGTGGGCGCCCGGCCAGCCCGAACACAAACAGACGCTCGAAGAAACGCTGGCCGGTTACACCCGTGACGCCGCCTATGCCGAGTTCATGGAAAACGAGAAGGGCCAACTTAAGCCCGGCATGCTGGCCGACCTGGTGCTGCTCTCTGGTGACCTCGAACAAACCCCGTCCGAGTCGGTGACGGATTTGAAGCCGGTTCTGACGATGGTGGATGGGAGAGTGGTGTTTGAAGGATGAATGGAGGTCAGAAAATGATTAAGGCCTGGACAGAAGTGTTGCTTGGCAATCGATATCCCTTTGACCTTCGAAGATTTGCAGATACCGCAATTTATCCGGGATGGTTTAATTCTTACTCATCGGAAGGCGATCGGGACGCTACAATCGCTTTTGAAAGCTACTTCCGTGAGAATGCCGGCATAGCAATCGAACCATGGATTGAGGTTGTCTATTGGAAACTTTATAGCCAACCCTACACCCGGGGAGATAAAGCGTGCCTTCAGTTAGCGCAACACTGCAGGGATAAACTAATAACACCCGAGGGTCTCTTGGAAGTATGCAATAAGTACGTGGGTGATTCTTCTCGAAAGAACTTTCAAGAAATTCGCCAACTGTTAGGCCTGAAATCCTCTGCTATTGCCGTTGCGGCTACTTTTCCAGCGTTTTTGCGCCCTGATCAGTTTCCGATGATTGACACGCGAGTTGCAAAATGGGTTGCCAAGTCAATGTACGACCAAAATGGAGTTGACTCAAAGCGCCCACTTCTGTCGCGACCCAAGTTCGCTGACAGTAAGCAATCGACGCTTGGCATGAATGATTTTGACTTTATGCAAGATTGGATTAGATGGTGTAGGTACAATTCTCAGCAGCTTACGAAACTCACAAACGTCGAATGGCGAGCTCGCGATGTTGAGATGGCAGTGTTTACCGCTTGGGGGGAAATCACCAGAAGCATCCTAAAATAGTTCTGCCCCCAATTCTGTAAAATGCTGACCTACACCGCCCGCCGCACGCTGCAAGCCATCCCCATTGTGCTGCTGCTCAGCGTGGCGCTGTTCGCCCTCATCCGCCTCACGCCGGGCGGGCCGCTGGCGCAGGCGGAGCGCAACCCCAACGTCACCGCCGAACAACTCGCCGCGCTGCGCGTCAGACTTGGGCTTGATCAGCCACTGCCGGTGCAATACGCGAAGTGGCTCGGCGC